>NZ_JBHJQP010000115.1:0-27106 GCF_042262625.1 Streptomyces sp. NPDC056347
GGGCGGTTCCGGGGCGGGGCCGGGTCAGCCGCCGTGCCCCCCGTGGCCGCCGCCCCCGTGCCCGGCGCCGTGGTCGAACTTCATCGCCTCGGGCGGCATCACGACGAACGGCCGCATCATGCCCATGTCCTCGTGCTCCAGCAGATGGCAGTGGTACATGAACCGCCCGTACGCCCCGTCGAACGTCCCGAGCACCTTCACCATCTGCCCCGCGGGCACCCGGAAGACGTCCTTCCAGCCCTGCTCGTTCGGAGCGGCCGGGATCTTGGTGCCGTGGTCGAACGCCACCGGGGAACGGGTCCCGCCGAGCGCGGGGTCGAAGCCGCCGAGCGCGTACGCCTCCCGGCCCATCACCTGGAAGTCGGTCAGGTGGATGTGCATCGGATGGGTCGGTCCGCCCAGGTTGAGGAAGGACCACTGCTCGAAGGTGCCCTCCCCGACGGTGAAGCCCAGACCGTCGTTGAAGGTCCGGGAGATCCTGCGGTACGTCCGCACCGTGCCGTCCTCGCCCTCCACCTGGATGATCCCGTCCGAGGGCACCGGCACCGTCGCCGGGTCCTCGACCTCCGCCATCTCCCAGATCTCCGGGTGACCGCCGCCGCCGACCGTGCCCGGCACCGTCAGCACCACGAGCCGGTGCCCGTGCTCCACCAGGCCGTGCTCGTACCGCCGGAAGGACCCCGACAGCACCTCGGGCAGCTCGAAGGCGTCCCGCCGCCCGGTCTCCCGTACCCGGAACTCCATCACCTGCGGGAACGGCACGTTCGACGCCGGGTCCGCGACGCCGGGGGCGAGCTTGCCGCGGTTGACCAGCCGGACCCGGCGCCCGGCCAGCGCCGAGAAGTCGATCAGCAGGTCCATCCGCTCCGCCGGGGCGATCGTCAGCTGCGGCAGCGACGCGTCGAAGTCGACCGGCACCGGGCGCGGCAACAGCCCGCCGTCACTGCCGATCTGCCGGATCACCCCCGGCACCGGGTTGTTCTCGTCGTCCACCAGCACCAGGTCGTAGATCCGCGCGTTGGAGGCGTTGACCAGCCGGAAGCGGTACCAGGCGTCGTCCACGTCCAGGTGCGGCCAGATCCGCCCGTTGACCGTCGTGTACGGGCCGAGGAACGGCAGGGACACCGGCTTCCCGGTCTCCGGATGGGCCTTGGTGAGCACCGTCGTCTTGTGCAGCAGCCGCCCGTTGAGCCGCCCGTCCTCGTCGGTGTCGAGATTGCGGTCGGCGAGGATCAGCGGCAGTTCCCGGTCGCCGGACGGCAGACCGAGCGCGTCCTCCTCGTCGTCGCGGACCAGATACGTGCCGACCAGCCCGGCGTACACGTTCCACCGGGTGATGTTCATGGCGTGGTCGTGGTACCACCACTGTGCGGCCTGGTGGTCGTTCGGGTACTCCGACAGCTGCGCGTCGCCGAAGCCGACCGCGTTGTCCGCCCAGCCGTCGTTGCCGCCGCCGGTCTGCGCGCCGTGCAGATGCGTCACGGTCCAGGCGGGCAGTGCGGCGACATCCGCGTCCGGCTCGACACCGTCCCGGCCGGGGCTGTTGTGCGGGGCGGGCTCGCCCTGCCCGACCGGGCCGACCTCCACCGCCGTGACCGGGTACTCGCTGCCCTTCGGAACGCGGTTGGTCCAGGCGATCCTGACGCGCTCCCCGCGCCGCACCTCGATGGTGGGCCCCGGCACCATGCCGTCGTACCCCCACATCAGGGTCGGCGGCAGCTGCGCGTGCAGCCGCACCCAGGTGGGTGACACGGCGATCTCCGTCTCCTGGAGCACATCGCCGCTCTGCGGGCGGAGCACCGGCGGTACGGGCAGCGCGTCGGTGTACGGCACCAGACCGCCGACCGGTGCCGCCGCCGCGACAGGTTCGCCCCCCGATTGACTGATCTTCTCCGTGGCCTCGATGATCTCGGTCAAGGTACTTCCCCCATGATCAGTGATTCCCCTGTTGTCGGAGTGATCGACCCCTGCCCCCGCAGGTATCGGCCGAGCACTCCCTACGTATCAAAGGACCACGGAGAATCCGGCAAGGTTCTGCATCACGCGCCATCTGACCGAAACCGGTACATCCCGCCGGGTGAGCGGCGGTCGTTTCGCGCCAATGCGGCGCGCCGCCGTGACACCCTCACGGGGCGTACGGTTGTTCGCGTTCGATCTTCGTGAAAAGACGGAAACAGGAGACCACGGTATGTCGCAGCAGGTGCAAGGGGTCATCGCACCGGGGAAGAACGAGCCGGTACGCATCGAGACGATCGTGATCCCGGATCCGGGCCCCGGCGAGGCCGTGGTCAAGATCCAGGCGTGCGGCGTCTGCCACACCGACCTCCACTACAAGCAGGGCGGGATCAACGACGACTTCCCCTTCCTCCTCGGCCACGAGGCCGCCGGCGTCGTGGAGTCCGTCGGCGAGGGTGTCACGGACGTCGCCCCCGGCGACTTCGTCGTCCTCAACTGGCGCGCGGTGTGCGGGCAGTGCCGCGCCTGTCTGCGCGGCCGCCCCTGGTACTGCTTCGACACCCACAACGCGAAGCAGAAGATGACCCTCCTCGACGGCACCGAACTGTCGCCCGCCCTCGGCATCGGCGCGTTCGCCGAGAAGACCCTGGTCGCCGCCGGCCAGTGCACCAAGGTCGACCCCGAGGTCTCCCCGGCCGTCGCCGGGCTCCTCGGCTGCGGCGTCATGGCGGGCATCGGCGCCGCCATCAACACCGGCCAGGTCGGCCGGGGCGACTCCGTCGCCGTGATCGGCTGCGGCGGCGTCGGTGACGCGGCGATCGCCGGGGCCCGGCTGGCCGGCGCGGCGAAGATCATCGCGGTCGACATCGACGACCGGAAGCTGGAGACCGCGAAGACGATGGGCGCCACGCACACCGTCAACTCCCGCGCCACCGACCCGGTCGAGGCGATCCGCGCCCTGACCGGCGGAAACGGCGCGGACGTCGTCATCGAGGCGGTCGGCCGCCCCGAGACCTACCAGCAGGCCTTCTACGCCCGCGACCTCGCGGGCACCGTCGTCCTGGTCGGCGTCCCCACCCCGGAGATGAAGCTGGAGCTCCCGCTCCTCGACGTCTTCGGCCGCGGCGGCTCGCTCAAGTCCTCCTGGTACGGCGACTGCCTGCCCTCGCGCGACTTCCCGATGCTGATCGACCTGCACCAGCAGGGGCGGCTCGACCTCGCCGCGTTCGTCACCGAGACCATCGGGCTCGGCGACGTCGAGCAGGCCTTCGCCCGGATGCACGACGGCGACGTGCTGCGCTCGGTGGTGGTCCTCTGATGACCGCCCGCATCGACCACCTGGTCACCTCCGGAACCTTCGCCCTCGACGGCGGTGAGTGGGAGGTCGACAACAACGTCTGGATCGTCGGCGACGACACCGAGGCGATCGTCATCGACGCCGCCCACGACGCCGCCGCCATCGAGGCCGCGCTGGACGGCCGCACACTGCGTGCCATCGTCTGCACCCACGCGCACAACGACCACATCGACGCGGCCCCCGCCCTCGCCGACGCGACCGGCGCGCCCGTCCTGCTGCACCCCGACGACCTGCCGCTGTGGCGGCAGACCCATCCGGACCGCACCCCGGACGGCGAACTGGCCGACGGCAGGACGCTGGAGATCGCCGGAACGGCCCTCCACGTCCTGCACACCCCCGGCCATGCCCCCGGCGCCGTCTGCCTCTACGCCCCCGAGCTGTCCACCGTCTTCACCGGGGACACCCTCTTCCAGGGCGGACCCGGCGCCACCGGGCGGTCCTTCTCCCACTTCCCGACCATCGTCGACTCGATCAGGGACCGGCTCCTGACGCTCCCGCCCGAGACCGCCGTCCGCACCGGGCACGGCGACTCCACCACCATCGGCGCGGAGGCCCCGCACCTGGACGAGTGGATCGCCCGCGGTCACTGAGGCACGCCGGGGCTCACCGGTCCGGCCACGCGGAGAGCCGCAGCCCGCTCTCGAAGCGGCGCGGCTCACCCGTGACCGGATCGGTGAACTCCAGCACCCGGGCGAGCAGTTGGAGCGGGCGCGAGAAGTCGTCCGCCGCCCCCTCCGCCTCGACCACCGGATAGACGGGGTCGTGGACGAGCGGCAGCCCCAGGCCGTTCATGTGGACCCGCAGCTGATGGGTCCGCCCGGTGGCGGGCAGCAGCCGGTAGCGGCCGAGCCCCGCCCGGTGCTCCAGCAGCTCGATCCGGCTCTCGCTGTTCGGCTCGCCGGGCTCCTCGCGGGCGGCGATGACCCCGCGCTCCTTCACGATCCGGCTGCGCACGGTACGCGGCAGCACCAGCGCCGGATCGTACGGAGCCACCGCCTCGTACTCCTTGCGCACCCGGCGGTCCCGGAACATTGTCTGGTACGCGCCCCGCTCCCCGGGCCGTACGACGAAAAGGACGAGACCCGCCGTCAGCCGGTCCAGCCGGTGCGCGGGCTGGAGCTCCGGCAGCCCCAGCTCGCGGCGCAGCCGGGCCACCGCCGTCTCGGTGATGTGCCGCCCGCGCGGGGTCGTCGCCAGGAAGTGCGGCTTGTCGGCGATGACGAGGTGCTCGTCGCGGTGGACCACCCCGACCGGGAACGGCACCGGCTCCTCCGGCGCGAAGTCCCGGTGGAACCAGACGTACCGGCCCGCCTCGTACGGCTCGTCGGCTGCGACCGGGCCCCGCAGCGACACGAACCGGCCCGCGGCGACCATGGCATCCACCCGCGCCGCCCCGATCGCGCCCGCGAACCGCGCCACCAGATGGTCCCGCACCGTCGGCCACGCCCGGTCCGGGTCCTCGGGCAGCCGCAGCCGCACCGGATCGATCCCGTCCCGCTGCGGCAGCGGCGCCGCCGGGGGCCGCCCGCGCCCCCTCACCGGGGCCCGCTGAACCGGGGCGCACCGAACCAGGGCGCACCCACCGCCGCCGCGCCGTCCATGGTGTCCGCTCCTCGCTCGTCGCCCAAGGTCCCCGCAGCGTAACGCCGCCCCGGCGGCCCTCAGTCCTCCGATGCCGCGACCCGCTCCGGACCGCACCCGATCCGCTCGGCCTCGGCGGCCACGTAGCCGGGCAGCAGCTCACCGGCGAGCCCCGAGGGGGCATGCTCGATCCGGTCCAGCTGGTCCACCACGAAGACCACCGGACCGCTCTGACAGCTCGCCCGGTACATCGCCCGGGAGCCGTCGATGCTGCCGTACCCCTTGGAGCCCTTCACGGACTGCCCGGTCCGCAGCCCGCGCGAGGCGAAGATCTCGGTCAGCACCGGGTCCGTCACCGTCGTCAGCCGCACCGCCGGATCGAAGGAACCGCCCGCCTCGCAGACCCGGGCCGGCCCGCCCTCGCCACCGACCCGCGTCCGGGGCAGGTCCTTGCGGTACGCCGCGGGCAGCGTGAACCCCGCGACGCCGCAGAAGGCGTCGGCCCGGGTGTCCCGCCGCTCCACCGGGCCGGGCAGCGGATCGGGTATCCGGTACGTGCCGGAACAGCCGAAGTCGCGCATGACCCCGTTGGCGGCCTCCACCACCGTCCGGGTCAGCGCCGCCAGGTCCTCCCGGTCGTAGTCCGCCGCCCCGTCGAGCCCGGCAGCGCCCATCGAGACGTCCACCACCGTGGGCCCGGTGAACTCGTCCCGCCCGACACAGCTCTGCGGCAGCGCCAGCCAGGCCCGCGACGGCGAGACCAGACCGGGCAGCCCGTCACCGGGCGGTACCGAGCCCGCCGTGAGGAACTCGCGGGGCCACCCCTCCGCGTCCGTGCCCCGCAGCCCGTCCAGCCGGTGCACCCGCACCGTGACCTGCCGACGGGCCTGGTCGTCCCGGTAACTGGTGATCCGGCACTGCCCGTACATGTCGCCGCCGCCCCGCGGATCGGTCTGAAGGGCCTGCTCCTCGGCCTCGATCCGACGGTCGCCGAAGAGATCCGACAGCGTCGTGTCGCCGAGCGAGTCCCAGCACGGGGCGGGGCCGACCAGCGGAAGAGTGTCCGTACGCCAGGCCACCGCGCCCGCCCCGAGGAGCGCCCCGACGAGCCCGGCGGCGGTGACGGCCAGCGCGGGACGGCGCCACCACGGCGCCGTGGCCCGCGCCGCGCCGCCCTCGTCGGGCGTCACCTGCCGCGGCTGTGTCACGCCGTCCTCGTCGGGTGCCGCTTCCCGCGGCTGCGCGGTGCTGTCCTCGTCGGGCGTCACCCCCGGCGGCTGCGCGGTGCTGTCCTCGTCGGACGTCACCCCCGGCGACTGAGCGGTGCCGTTCTCGTCGGATGCCGGCTCCTGTGCCCGTGCCGTCCCGTTCCCGTCGGATGCCGGCTCCTGTGCCTGCGCCGTGCCGTTCTCGTCCACCGTCGCCGCCCCGTCCTCTTCGGTCCCGCTGCCGTCGCTCACGCGCCCTCACCCGACCCGCACCCGATGCGCCTGCCCACCGACTCGGTGAACCGCTCGAACACCGTGCGGTCGTCGGGCTCACCCGCGCCCTTCAGCGCCGTACCCAGGTGCCCATAGAACACCGTCCGCCGCCCCTTGCACTCGGTACGTGTCAGCCCCTCGGCGGCCCCTTCCGGGAGGCCGTCGAAGAGCGCGGCCAGCCGCGGCTCGGACGTCATCACGTACTGCGCCGCGGGCTCGTCCGGCACTCCCCGCGCACGCCAGGCCACCGAACACGTCTGGAGCCGCCCGTCGACCACCCCCACCTGCTGCCGGTACTCGGAGTCCTTGCCGGACTCCACCGTCACACCGGGTATCCGGCACAGCGGGTGCATGGCTGTCTCGGCGTCCTCCGGGATCGTCACCACGGGCGACGTCGTGCGCAGCGGTTCCGCCGGGGCGCAACCGGCCTTCCCCATACCGGTGTTGGCCAGATCCACCAGCATCCGGGTCACCTCGGACCGGGTGCCGATCGTGAACGGCATGGTGACCTTGCCCAGGTGGCCGTCGCCGGTGCTCCCGCTGCGGATCGTCACCGCGGACGGCCTGCCGTCCACGTCGCAGGCCCTGGGCAGGACCAGCATCGCCCGGTCGGGGGAGACCAGCCCGTCGAGCCCGTCCGGCAGCCGGGTCCCCGACCCGTCGAAGTAGCGGGCGATCCAGGCCCGGCGGTCCTCGGCCCCGGACGGGACCGGCCCGTACTCGGCGGTGACCTGCTCCTGGAAGGTGAGGGATTCGTCGGAGTCGTCGTCCGGGACCGTCGACTGCACCGTCACCGTGCAGCGGGCGAGGTGGCGTCCGGCCGAGGGCTGGGCGGACTCGGTTGCCTTCCGCTCGGAGCCGGACTTGGCGAGCCCCTTCTCGCCCAGGAAGTCCGGACCGCTGTCCTGCTGCCACGCTCCCCAGCAGTAGCTGTCCCGGAACGGCGGACTGTCCGTGGCCCACAGCCCGACCCCGGAGACGACCACCGCCCCGACGGCCACCCCGGCCCATATCGCCCCGCGCCGTTTACGCCTGCCGTCCATCGCATGCCCCCGTCACGTACCAAGATCGTGTAAAGCGCCGATGGTACGTCGTGGGCCCCTGGCCCGCCGGGCCGGGCCGCAGAGGCCCGGACCGTCCGGACCGGACATCGGTGAATCCCCAGACCGACTCACCGGCCGCGGTCCGCCGGCCAGGCCCGGCCGTTGCTCGGGCGTCGTGGCCGGGAGAGGCGGTGACCGGTTTCTGCGTAGTCGACCGGCGTGTCCCACGGCATGGCGACCGCCTCCTGCATGTCGGACGAGGCGGCAGCGCGCCACTCCAGAAGGCCGTGAAGACGTCGCACCGCTCCTGCGCCGGCCGGTCGAGCCGCTGCTGAGCGGTTTCCCGTAGCGCGGGGACGGCGGCCGCGTGCACGACGAACTCGCGGACCAGGCAGGCGTGGTCCCGGAACGGGGCCGCCCGTTGCTCCGCGTACAACGAGACGGCCCGGGCAACGTCCGGCTGCCGCGTAGCATTCCGGCAGGTCACGCCACGGAACACCGGCCCGGATCCGGAACAGGACCCCGTTGAGCACAGTGCGGCGATCATTCCACCGCCCACCGCTGCCACTTGGCACAGGCAGATGCGGCTCCAGCGATGACCACTCGTGATTCGTCGGATCTCCCCGACCCATGCCCCAATCAACGAATGGCCAGTCGGAAAGTCGCATGATCAGCCGGTCGGAACCTACGGCCTCGTGGCAGACCCCCGCCCCTTCACTCCGTCGGCCGTGCCGGAATGCCCCCGGACCGACCAGTGAAGAGACTGTCGTCACCAGGGGTGGAAACCCGGGTGAAGCGGGCCGTTGCGACCAGTCGACCCATCCGCATGGCCGACGACCGGGCGCAGGCGTCGTGATCGCAGGAGGTGAAGGGTGCTCTCGTACGCCCGGGCGCTGGGCGCCGGAATCGGCATCGGAATCATGTACGCGCTGATCAGGGTGCCGTCCCCGGCGCCCCCCACGGTCGCCCTGGCCGGACTCGCCGGCATGCTGATCGGCTTCGCCGTACTCGAAGCGATCGCATGAGCCGCGGCATCACCCGCTACGCGCTCTCCCTCGGTGCCGGCATCCTTGCCGGATTCCTGTACCGGCTCATGGGCGTGCCCACCCCGGCCCCGCCGTGGGTCGCGCTGGCCGGACTGCTCGGCATCGTCATCGGCGAATCCGGAGGACGCCGGCTGCTCACCCGGCTGCACCGCCGCCACGCCACTGCGTCCGACGTCCCCACTCCGGACGGCGGCGAGTCCGCTCGCCACGTCAACGACTGAAGGAAAAAAGAAGGCCATCGCCATGCTTCCCGTGACCTACTACCCGGTCGCCACCCAGGCCCTGTTCCGGCACAACAGCGAACGGATCCGGGGCAAGCCGTACGCCAAGTACTTCAACGGCGACCTGTGGCTCCACGACGACGTGATGCCCGCCATCCGGCGCGCCATGCCCTCCGACGCGGCCATCACCAGCTCGCCCGAGGACCTCGACACCCTGCTGGACGCCGGCTACCACAAGGTCGAGACCGGCTTCTGCGTCACCGACGACGGCCACCCTTACGTCACCAGCCTCACCCGGTTCCCCGGCTGCACGCCGGAGATGTTCACCTGGTGGTTCTGGTGGCACTCCGTCGAGCCCGAGCGCTACTCACTGTGGTATCCCTACAACCACCAGCAGGCCGTTCCCCGTGACCGGGACATCCTCACCCGTCCCGGCGTCGCCGACATCGATCGCTACATCGGCAACACTCACGACATCATCGAGTACATCGGTCCGATGCGCTCGGAGCTCACCATCCGGTTTCGCCACCCCTTTGAACTGGGCTTCGACACCAGCCGCTTCGCCCGGTCCGGCATCAGCGCCCACGCCTGCGGCGAGCTCAGCATGAACAACGGCGTCATGCTCCACCTCGTCCGTACCACGGCCGACGGCTTCGAACTGCGCAGCCGTTACATCTTCGACCGGGGCAAGACATACAGCACCGACGAGGAACGGGCCGAGGCGCTCGGCTTCGCCTACGAGATGCTCCTGCACGACCAGACCGAGTTCACCCACCTGTCCACGTTCCTGGCATCCATCCACCAGGAATTCGGTCACCGGGGCTGAGCCGCCCGGCCCCCTTCCGGACGGCCCACCGGACGAAGAGCACCGCCGTCCCACCGCCGGTCCGAGCACGCTGCGGCTTCCCGGCCGCCCTCCTCGTCACCGGCGACATGCCCGCCGCCCCGTCCGTGCCTCGTACCGCCTGCGCACCGAAGCGCCCCCGGCGACCACCGCGAATCCCGGCGCATGCCCTGCCCCGAAGCGGGCGCCCCCGCCGCCGCCCGCCAGGCCGAACAGCGCGGCCTCGGACACCCTCGGCCCGTTACAACAACGAAGCCGGTCAGAGCGAAAATTATCGCTCTGACCGGCTTCATTCGGTCGTTTGACCTCAGTGTCCGAGGGGGGACTTGAACCCCCACGCCCGATAAAGGGCACTAGCACCTCAAGCTAGCGCGTCTGCCATTCCGCCACCCGGACAAGGTGTCTGTCTCGCGGGCTCCGGCCCGTTCCGACGTGGAAAACAATAGCAAACATTCGGGGGTGCTCGATCACCCCCCGGACTGTGTGAAAGGCGCATGACGAGGGGCGGGTGCCCTTGGGTGTCCGGGACCGGCGCGGGAGGATGAGGGGGAGCACCACAGCGACGGTGGAAGGAAGCAGCGTGAGCGAGACCAAAACGGCCCGGGCCGGCTCGGGCGAGGACGAGGTCGTCGACCTCTGTCGTGAGCTGATCCGGATCGACACCAGCAACTACGGGGACCACTCGGGACCGGGGGAGCGCGGCGCGGCCGAGTACGTCGCGGAGAAGCTCGCCGAGGTCGGCCTGGAGCCGCAGATCTTCGAGTCCCACAAGGGCCGTGCCTCGACCGTGGCGCGGATCGAGGGCGAGGACCCGTCCAGGCCCGCGCTGCTGATCCACGGCCACACCGACGTGGTTCCGGCCAATGCCCACGACTGGACGCACCACCCGTTCTCGGGCGAGGTCGCGGACGGCTGCGTGTGGGGCCGCGGCGCGGTCGACATGAAGGACATGGACGCGATGACCCTCGCGGTCGTCCGCGACCGGATGCGCAGCGGCCGCAAGCCCCCGCGCGACATCGTGCTCGCCTTTCTCGCGGACGAGGAGGCGGGCGGTACGTACGGTGCGCGGTACCTCGTCGACAAGCACCCCGGTCTCTTCGAGGGTGTCACCGAGGCGATCGGCGAGGTCGGCGGCTTCTCCTTCACGGTGAACGAGAAACTGCGCCTCTACCTCGTCGAGACGGCCCAGAAGGGCATGCACTGGATGCGGCTGACCGTGGACGGCACCGCCGGGCACGGCTCGATGACCAACGACGACAACGCGATCACCGAGCTCTGTGAGGCGGTCGGGCGGCTCGGGCGGCACCAGTGGCCGGTCCGGGTGACCAAGACCGTACGGTCCTTCCTGGACGAGCTGTCCGACGCGCTCGGTACCCCGCTCGACCCGGAGGACATGGAGACCACCCTCGCCAAGCTCGGCGGCATCGCCAAGATGGTCGGCGCCACCCTCCGCAACTCCGCCGCGCCCACCATGCTCGGCGCCGGTTACAAGGTGAACGTGATCCCCGGCCAGGCCATCGCCCATGTCGACGGCCGGTTCCTGCCCGGCTTCGAGGACGAGTTCCTGGCCGACCTGGACCGCATCCTGGGCCCGCGCGTGAAGCGCGAGGACGTGCACGGCGACAAGGCGCTGGAGACGAGCTTCGACGGCGCGCTCGTGGACGCGATGCAGATCGCGCTGAAGGCCGAGGACCCGATCGCCCGCGCGGTGCCGTACATGCTCTCCGGGGGCACCGATGCCAAGTCCTTCGACGACCTCGGCATCCGCTGCTTCGGGTTCGCCCCGCTGAAGCTGCCGCCGGAGCTGGACTTCGCGGGCATGTTCCACGGTGTGGACGAGCGCGTACCGGTCGACGGTCTGCAGTTCGGTGTGCGGGTGCTCGACCGTTTCATCGACAACTGCTGACGTCCTGACGGATTTCCGGGACTTTGCCGTTCGGCAATCGTCAGCGTGTACGTATCTGACCGGAACGAGTGAAAGGGGTCGTGCGCTCGTAGCTCCCCTAACTCTTCCTCGTTACAGGTGATGCGGTCCGCGGCTGGGACCGCACTGCCAAACTAGGAGGAAACATGATCAAGAAGGTCGTCGCTGCTGCGGCTGTCACTGGTGGCCTGGTGCTCGCGGGCGCGGGCATGGCCGTCGCGGACGCCGGTGCCGAGGGTGGCGCTTTCGGCAGCCCCGGCGTCATCTCGGGCAACGTCATCCAGGTGCCCGTGCACGTTCCGTTGAACGTGTGTGGCAACACGATCAACGTGGTCGGGCTGCTGAACCCCGCCTTCGGCAACACCTGCGTCAACGCCTGACGTTGTGCGTCAACCCGTAAGGGTTTGAGCCAGTTCGGCCCCGGAGTGCATGCCATGCGCTCCGGGGTCGCTGGTGCTCCGCCCCCGCACGATCGAGTCCGGGGGTATTCCGGAAGGCTTAGAAGGCAGGAAACACCTATGCGACAGGTCACGCGCAAGGGCCTGATCACCGTGGCGGCCGCAGGCGGCGTACTCGCGCTGAGCGGCGGCTACGCGCACGCCGACGCGGGAGCGTCCGGCGAAGCAACGAATTCCCCGGGGGTGCTGTCAGGGAATTCGGTACAGATCCCGGTTCATGTACCGGTCAACCTCTGCGGCAACTCCGTGGACGTCGTGGCGCTGCTCAACCCGGCGTTCGGGAATAACTGCGGAAACGGTTCGCAGGACTCCCCGGGCAAGCACGCCTCCGGCAGCCAGGTCTCCGGAGACCTGAGCCAGGCGAGCCGGCCGGGCACGGGCAAGCACCGCGCCCCGCTCGGCGGCGGCGGAGCGACGGCACAGGCCGTCGCGTCGGGCTCGCCGGGCGTGCTGTCTGGCAACACCGTCTCCGCGCCCATCGACGTACCCGTGAACGTCTGCGGCAACAGCGTCGACGTCGTCGGTCTGCTCAACCCGACCTTCGGCAACAACTGCGGGAACGACTCGCATGTAGTCACACCGCCGCCGGTCAAGCCGCCGGTCACGCCGCCGGTCACCCCGGTCACCGAGCACAAGCCTCCGGCACCGGAGAAGCCGCCCGTGCCCGGGAAGCCCGGCAACCCGACGGTGCCGCAACTCGCCCATACCGGGGCGGGAGGGCTCGACCTGCTGGTCCCGGCGAGCGCCGGGCTGCTCCTCGCGGGTGCGGGTGCGGTCCTCTTCCGCCGCGGACGGCTGTCCGCCTAGCGGAGCCGGGCGGCGACGCCGGTACGACGAAAGGGGCGGGTCCCGCGGCTGCGGGGCCCGCCCCGACTCACCACGTGGCCCGGATCTGGCGGATGATCCTCCGGCGCAGCCGCACCCTGCGGCTGCCGTCGCGACGCAGTGTCAGTCGATCCAACTCCCAGTGACCGTACTCGGCATGGTCGGTCAACAGGCGGGCCGTCTCCTTCCGGGAGACCCCGCGCGGCACGTACACATCGACAAATTCGTATTCCGGCATCGCATCTATTGTGCGGGCAGAGCCCGTGTACGGATAGCGTCTGCACTATGTCTGATGCTGCGCAGCCCACGGCTGCCGAGGTACGCGCCGCCGCCGAGGCGGTCAAAGCCGCGCTCGACCACCACCTCGCGGCCGTCGAACGCCGGACCGGGGACGACGACGCGGCCGTCTACGACGCGTTCAACGCACTGGCCGCTGCCGCCGAGTTCTACGACGAACTGCTCTACGACCGATACGACGAAGTCACTCCCTTCGAGATCCCGGGTGCGGACGATTCGCTGCCGCCGTACACCGGCCCCGAGGAGCCGAACGCGCTCAGCGTGATGATCCGGCGCGACTACGCGGTGGTGGAGCCGCCGAGGCTGCTCGCACAGGCGCAGCGGATCGCCGATGCCGACCGGGACGGCGTCGGAGAGGCCGCGGCGGTGGTCGGATCCAGCGTCCACGCGGCGATCGGGGTGCTCTTCGGGGAGTACGAACCGGACGAGATCGCCTCCCGGCACACGGAATTCGGCCTGGAGGAGGGCGATTCCACGCTCTGGGTCACGGCCGCCGAGGAACTGCCCGAGGCGGGGGAGTGGCTCGGCGCGCCCTTCGACGACGCGGACCCGCAGCTGGTGGTCTGCCGCTTCGACGTCAGCGCCGTCTTCGACGAGGACGACGACGAACCGGAGGGCGAACGGGCCCGTCTGGACCCCGTCTGACCTGCGCCCCGGCCGGGAGGGGCTCGGTGACGAGCCCGTCCCGGCCGGGGGACGGCCATCTTCCCGGCCGCTCAGCCGGCCGGGGTCTCCAGCAGCGTGCGCAGCCGTGTCGTACGGTCCAGGACCGGCGGCTCGGCGACCGCGCGCGGGAGCGCCTGATCCATTCCGTGCACCACCGACAGATGCCGCTCGCCCCGGCCGAAGGCGGTGTACACCCACGAGCGGTTCAGTGACTGCGCCGCGTCGCCCGGCAGCACGACGACCACCGCGGGCCACCGCGTCCCGGCGGCCTGATGGGCGCTGAGGGCCCAGCCGTGGCGCACACAGGACGCCACCCGCTCCTGCGGGACGACGACGGGGGTGCCCGCGCAGTCCAGCCGCAGGCCCTCGGTGTCGGCCGAGACGACCACCGCGGGCACGATCCGGCCGGGCGCCGGGACGTGGACGACACGGTCGCCCGGATCGAAGCCGCCGAACCGGCCCGGACCGGGGTTGAGCCGCTGCTTCAGGGCCGTGTTCAGCGCACGGGTGCCCGCCGATCCACCGTGGCCGACGGTGATCACCTGGGTGTCGGCCGACGGTACGCCGATGGCCCGGGGCACCGAGTCGGCGACCAGCTGCACCGTGCGGTGCACCGCCTCGCCCGCGTCGCGGACCGGGACGATCACCACCTCCTTGCCGGGCGCCTCGACCTGGTTCAGCTCGCCGATGCCGATGCCCGAGACCAGCTCACCGATCGGCCCCGGGTCGGGCGTACGGGAGACGACCTGCGGGCAGGCGCGGGCCGCGAGGACGTCCGCGAACACCCGCCCCGCCCCGGCCGAACCCAGCACCCCCGGGTCGCCGCTGAGCACCAGGCGGGTGCCGTCGGCCAGCGACTCGACGAGGATCGCGGCGCTCTCCACGTCCAGCTGCGGGGCGTCCAGCACGACGAGCAGGTCGACGGCGAACGCGCCCTCCTCGTCCCGCCCCGGGCCCTCGGTCCCGGCGAGCAGCCCGGAGAGGGTGACGGCACGGTCCGGGTCGCCGGTCGCCGCGGCGAGACGGTGTCTGCCGTCGACGCTGTGCGTGGCGCCCAGGGCACGCAGACCGAGCTCGCGGGCCGCGGTGATCAGGGCGGCAGGCTCGGCCCTGGCGGCCTCGCCCCCGGTGTGGGCCACGAGCCCGTGGGCCGCGGCCGCGCGGATCAGTTCGGCCGCCGAGCCGGAGCCCGGGTCCGCCCGCGACCAGTCGGCGTCCTTCTCGCAGGTGCTGACCAGCCGGGCCAGACCGTCGGCGAGGCTCTCCTCCGCGAGGGCGTAGCGGTCGAGGCCCAGCAGCACCTGTACCGGCTCGGCGGTTGCCTCGGGCTCCGGGGACTCCTGGCCGTCCTGTCCGGCCCGGCCGTCCTGCTCCTCTTCCTGTTCCTGGCCGTCCTGGAAGACCAGGACGGCTCCCTCGGCGACGGCGTGCCGGACGGCGGCCTCGGGGTCGGACACCGCCCGCTCGGCGAGAGCCGCCCGCACCTGTGCCGCGTCCAGCACCGTGTGGCCGCGCAGGGCGGCCTGCTCCAGCAGCCAGCCCACCAGGGCGGCGGAGCGCCGCTCGTCGTCCGGACCGCACGCGGCGCCGAGGAGGGCCCGGGCGAAGCCGTCCGCCTGCTCGGGCCTGACCCCGGGCACGGCCAGCAATTGCCAGGGGTCCGCGCGCAGGGCGTCGGGGGCCTGGGCCCCGAGAGCCTCGGTCGCGGCTCCGGCCAGCGCGGCCGGAGCACCGCCCTCGGCCAGCACGGCCGCGGTGGCGGCGACGGCTTCCGGCGGGGCGCCCTGCGGGGCCGTCGGCGGCGGTGCGGGGGTGCGGGGCGGCGCCGGAGCGGGCGCGGGGGCCGCGCGGCGAGGCCCGGCGGGGGCGGGCGCGGGCGAGTCGAAGAACGCGCCGGCGGACTGCTCGCCGCTCTCCACCGCGCGCACGGCCGCCAGCAGGTCGGCCGCCTTGCCGCTCAGCTTCGTCCCGGCGGCGATGGGGCCCTCCCTCTCCGCCTTGCGCTGCTCGATCCGCTGCCTCAGCTCGCGCTGGGCGGCCAGCTCGGCCTCGGCCTCGGAGAGCGGCGCGGCGGCGTCCGCCCCGTCGGTCCCGCCGTCGGCGTCCTCGGCGTCCTCGGAACCGGAACCGTCCTGCCTGCCCGCGGCCTCGTCCGTACCCGCCGTCTCGTCCGTACCCGCGTCGTCGGCCGTCGGCGATCCGCCGTCCGCGGCACCCGCCGCCTCCCCGGCGGACGGGGCGGGCCCGTCGGCGGAAGGGGTGGCGTCGGCGTCGTCGGAGGCGGCGGCCGGGGAGCCGGGGGTCTCCCCCCGGGGAAGCGCAGTCACAGCGTGCTCCAGTCCTGGTCGGGATAGCGGTGCACGGGCGCCGACACATCGTCGAGCGCCTGGCAGATCTCGTCAGGAAGACTAAGCGCCTCCACTGACAAAGCCTCCGCGAGCTGCCGCGCGGTGCGCGCGCCGACGATCGGGGCCACCACCCCGGGCCGGTCCCGCACCCAGGCGAGAGCCACCTGGAGCGGCGTGGTGGCCAGGCCGTCCGCCGCCGTCGCCACCGCGTCCACGACCCGGCTCGCGGGTTCGTCGAGATACGGCTCGACGAACGGGGCCAGCACCTCCGAGGCACCGCGCGAGTCCGAGGGGGTGCCCGTGCGGTACTTCCCGGTGAGCACCCCACGACCCAGCGGCGAGGACGGCAGCAGCCCGATGCCGAGGTCGAGGGCGGCGGGCAGCACCTCGCGCTCCACGCCCCGCTGCAGCAGGGAGTACTCCATCTGGGTGCTCGCGATCCGGGTGCGCACCCCGGGCGAGGCGAGCTGCCAGGTCGCCGCCCTGGCCAGCTGCCAGCCGCAGAAGTTCGACACCCCGGCGTACCGGGCGCGCCCGCTGGACACCGCCAGGTCCACCGCCTGGAGCGTCTCCTCCACCGGGGTCCCCGGATCGAAGGCGTGTATCTGCCACAGATCCACGTGGTCCGTGCCCAGCCGGTCCAGCGAGGCGTCCAGCGCGGCCAGCAGATGACCGCGCGAGCCGTTGAACCTGCGGTACGGATCGGCCACGCTCCCGGCCTTCGTCGCGACGACCAGATCGCTCCTGGGCACCAGGCCGCCGATGAGCCGCCCGAGCAGGTACTCCGCCTCCCCGCCGCCGTACACATCGGCCGTGTCGACCAGCGTGCCGCCCGCTTCCCAGAAGGCCTTGAGCTGTTCGGCGGCGTCGTGCTCATCGGTGTCCCGGCCCCAGGTGAGGGTGCCGAGCCCGATCCGGGACACGCGAAGGCCGGTGCGGCCGAGATGCCTCTGCTCCATGGAGGCTGAGATTACTGGCCAGGACCCCACAGGGCGGAGGGCTGTGGACAACCCGGCGACAAGTCGCCCCTGCCGGATGGCGCCACCGCGCGCTAGAGTCCGCACGTCAGGGACGTTACTGATCGGTAAGGGGAGCGGACATGCGGCTCGGCATCAATCTCGGCTACTGGGGTGCGGGAATGGACGGCGACAATCTCGCCGTCGCCCAGGAGGCCGACCGGCTCGGTTACGACGTCTGCTGGGCGGCCGAGGCCTACGGTTCCGACGCGCCGACGGTGCTCTCCTGGGTCGCCGCCCGGACCGAGTCCATCGACGTCGGCTCCGCGATCATGCAGATCCCGGCCCGCCAGCCCGCCATGACGGCGATGACCGCCGCCACCCTCGACTCCCTCTCCGGCGGCCGGTTCCGGCTCGGCCTCGGCGTCTCTGGGCCGCAGGTCTCCGAGGGCTGGTACGGCGTCAAGTTCGACAAGCCGCTCGCCCGCACCCGGGAGTACGTCGAGATCGTCCGCCGGGCCATGACCCGCGAACGCCTCTCCTACGAAGGGGAGCACTGGACGCTGCCGCTGCCGGGCGGTCCGGGCAAGCCCATCAAGCTGACCGTGCACCCGCAGCGCGAGCACATCCCGCTCTACATCGCCGCGATCGGGCCGAAGAACCTGGAACAGACCGGCGAGATCGCCGACGGCGCGCTGCTGATCTTCCCCTCCGCCGAGCACCTGGAGGAGACCGCGATGAAGCCCCTGCGGGCGGGCCGCGAGAAGGCGGGCCTGACCATGGAGGGCTTCGACGTCTGCCCGACACTGCCGCTCGCCGTCGGTGACGACGCGGACGGCCTCGCGGACATCTTCCGCCCGTACACCGCCCTGTACGTGGGCGGCATGGGCAGCCGCAAGCAGAACTTCTACAACCAGCTCGCGCAGCGGATGGGTTACGAGAAGGAAGCCGCCGAGATCCAGGACAAGTATTTGTCCGGGGACAAGAACGGCGCCGCCGCCGCGGTGCCCCGGCAGCTGGTCGACCAGACCTCGCTGCTCGGCCCCGTCGAGCGGATCGCCGACCGGATGCAGGCCTACGCCGACGCGGGCGTCACCACGCTGACCCTCGCCCCGGCCGGTTTCACCCTGGAGGAGCGGCTCACCGCCCTGCGGGCCGGAACGGACGCGCTGGAGCGTGCCGGGCTCGCCTGAGCGGCCGCCGGGTCCGTGCCCGGACCGGACCGGGGCGGACCCGGCCGGTCCGGGCTGCCCCGTCCGGCGTAGCCCCGGGCCCGTTCCTGTTGCCCGGGCCGTGGCGCCGCACTTGACTGTCGTGCGGAGGACGCGGCACGGAGGTGGCAGTGATGCTCTCGGCGAAGAACCTGTTCCAGGAGATCCTCGACGACGACGAGTCGTTCCGGCTGTTCTGCTCCATCGCGGCCGGCGGGGAGTCCCAGGGCGGCTGGGAGAACGGCCGCATCGCCGCCCTGGCGCCGGAGAGCCAGCGCGCCCTCGCGCCCAGGATCGCCCGGCACGGCGCCGACGAGGACAAGCACGGCAGGATCTTCCTGGCACTGCTCCACAAGCGCGGGCTGCGGCCCGTGGCTGTCCCGCACGAGACCGACTACACGATGCTGCTGGAGAAGCACGGCATCGGCCTCGCCCACGAACGGCTGCGCGAGGAGGAGCGGCTCACCGAGCACGACATCATCACCTACCTCGCCCACAGCCGTGTCACCGAACAGCGCGCGTCCGAGCAGATGGCCCTGCTCCGCAAGCACTTCGCCGGCCACCCCGACCTCGGCCGCGCCGTACGGATGATCTCGAACGACGAGGACAACCACCTGGCGTACTGCCACGAGGAGCTGCTGCGCTTCGCGCGGGCCGGGCACGGGCGGACCATCCAGCGCACCCTGCGCGCCTGCGCGCTCGCCGAGATCCGGATCTACCACGACGTCAGCCTCGCCGTGATGGACCACATGGGCCGCATCCTGGGCTGGTCCAGGGCCCGGGCCGCGGTGCTGGCCGCGGGGATCCACGCGGTCTACGCCTACGAGCGGTTCGCCGGGTGGCGGCGGATGGTGAGCCTGGCGCAGCCCGAGCGGCGCGACGCGCTGGGCGGCCCCGCGACGCCCGAGCCCGGGATCGCCTGAACCGGCCCCGGGCGCGCCCCTCAGAGCCAGCCGCGCCGCTTGAACTGCCGGTACAGCGCGAACACCACCACGGCCATCAGCGCGATCACCGCCGGATACGCCCACACCCATTTCAGCTCCGGCATGTGGTCGAAGTTCATGCCGTAGATCCCGGCCACCATCGTCGGCACGGCGGCCATCGCCGCCCAGGCCGAGATCTTGCGCATGTCGTCGTTCTGCCGCACCCCCACCTGCGCCAGATGGGCCGAGAGGATGTCGGAGAGCAGCCGGTCCAGCCCCTCCACGTACTCGGTGGCCCGCGTCAGATGGTCGCTGACGTCGCGGAAGAACGGCTGCGAGTGCTCGTGGACGAACGGCACCTCGGCGCTCGCCAGCCGGGCCATCGGCTCGCTCAGCGGTCCGGCGGCCCGGCGGAACTCCAGGAGCTGCCGCTTGAAGGTGTAGATCCGGGACGCGGTGCTCTTGGTGTCACCGCCGCCGGTCGGCGCGAACACCTCCGTCTCCAGCTCCTCCAGGTCGGCCTGGAGCTCGCCCGCGACCTCGATGTAGTGGTCGACGACGGCGTCGCTGATCGCGTACAGCACCGCGGTCGGCCCGTGCTTGAGCACCTCCGGCTCCGACTCCAGCCGACGCCGTACCGCGGCCAGCGGCGCGCCCTCACCGTGCCGGACGGTCACGACGAACGAGTCGCCCACGAAGGCCATCAGCTCGTCGGTGGAGACCGTGTCGTCCGACTGCTCGTACACCACCGGCTTGATGACGGCGAACAGCGAGTCGTCGTACACCTCCAGCTTGGGGCGCTGGTGCGCGCTCAGGGCGTCCTCCACCGCCAGCGGGTGCAGCCCGAACTCGCTGCTCACCAGGGAGAACTCCTTCTCCGTCGGCTCGTGCAGCCCGATCCAGAGGAACGCGTCGCCGGTGGCCCGTGCCTCCGCGAGGGCATCGGAGAGATCGGCGGGGCCGTCGGTGCGGCGCCCGTCCCGGTAGATGGCACTGTCCACGATCACGGCGCGCATTCTTCCCTGCCCCGCCGCCCGGCGCACCTCCGAGCCGACACCGCCCGCGGGACAGCCCTTACGCTGGCCCGTATGCCCACCCTGATCCTCGTACGCCACGGACGCTCCACCGCCAACACGGCCGGAGTGCTCGCCGGCCGCACCCCCGGTGTAGCGCTCGACGAGCGCGGGGCCGCGCAGGCCGCGGCGCTGCCCGGCCGCCTCGCCGGGCTGCCGCTGGCCGCGGCCGTCAGCAGCCCGCTCCAGCGCTGCCGGGAGACCCTGCGCCCGCTGCTCGACGCCCGCCCGGAACTGGAACTGCACACCGAGGAGCGGATCAGCGAGTGCGACTACGGCGACTGGTCGGGGCGCAAACTCACGGAGCTCAACGACGACCCCCTGATGGACGTCGTGCAGCGGCACCCGTCGGCCGCGGCGTTCCCCGGCGGCGAGTCGATGCGCGCCATGCAGGCCCGCGCCGTCGACGCGGTACGGGACTGGAACGCCCGGGTCCAGGACACGCACGGCGAGGACGCCGCCTATGTGATGTGCTCGCACGGCGACATCATCAAGGCCCTGGTCGCCGACGCCCTCGGCATGCACCTCGACCTCTTCCAGCGGATCCACGCCGACCCCTGCTCGGTCACCGTGATCCGCTACACCCGGCTGCAGCCCTTCCTGCTCCGGCTCGGCGACACCGGGGACCTCGGGTCGCTCGCGCCGCGCGAGAGCCCCGGCGGCGCCGGGGCGGACGCGCGGGCGGCCGTCGGCGGCGGCGCTGGGGCGCCGTGATCGCTTCGCGCAGTAGGGTGGACGCTCCGTAGGGGCCGGGGCTCTCGCGCCCTGGCCCCGGAATCCGCGGCCCCGGCCGCCCTCCCCACCGTCGCCGATCTCAAGGGAGACAGGACGTGTCCCGTCAGGTGTTCCTCTACGACCCCCCGGACCGTTTCGTGGCCGGTACGGTCGGATTGCCTGGACGCCGTACGTTCTTCCTGCAGGCTTCCTCAGGCGGACGTGTCACCAGCGTGGCCCTGGAGAAGACCCAGGTCGCCGCGCTCGCCGAGCGGATCGACGAACTGCTCGACGAAGTGGTGCGGCGGACCGGCGGAAACTCCCCGGTTCCCGCCGTGGCGCCGCTGGACGTCACCGACACCGCCCCGCTGGACGTCCCCGTCGAGGAGGAGTTCCGGGTCGGCACGATGGCCCTCGCCTGGGACGGCGAGGAACAGCGCATGATCGTCGAGGCGCAGGCGCTGGTCGAGCTGGACATGGACGCCGACGAGGACCCCGCCGAGGCGGAGGAGCGGCTCCTCCAGGACGAGGAGAACGGCCCGCCGATGCTCCGGGTCCGGCTCAGCGGCGCGCAGGCGCGGGCCTTCGCCAAGCGCGCCCTCGACGTCGTGAACGCCGGCCGCCCGCCGTGCCCGCTGTGCAGCCTGCCGCTCGACCCGGAAGGACACGTATGCCCGCGCCAGAACGGATACCGTCGCGGAGCCTGACCGGCACCGACCCCCTCACCCTGCTCGCCGAGGGCGAGCTGACCGTCCTCGGACAGATCCGCGGGGCCTCCAACGCGGCGCTGTACTGCACCGTCGCCCTCGACGGCGAGGAAGCGGCCTGCGTGTACAAGCCGGTGGCCGGGGAGCAGCCCCTGTGGGATTTCCCGGACGGCACGCTCGCCGGGCGCGAGGTCGCCGCGTACCGGATCTCCGAGGCGACCGGCTGGGATCTGGTGCCGCCCACGGTGCTCCGCGACGGCCCGTACGGCGAGGGCATGTGCCAGCTGTGGATCGACGTGCTGCCCGAGCGTGGTGAGGACGGCGAGACCGGCGAGGACGGTGCGCCGCCGATGCTCGCGCTCGTCGAGGAGGGGGAGCCGGGCGAGGGCTGGAAGGCCGTGGTCCGCGCCGAGATCGGCGAGGGCCGCACCGCCCTGCTGGTGCACGCGGACGACGAGCGGCTGCGGCGGATGGCCGTCCTCGACGCGGTGATCAACAACGGCGACCGCAAGGGCGGCCATCTGCTGCCCGCCTCCGACGGCCGGATCTACGGCATCGACCACGGTGTGACCTTCAACGCCGACGACAAGCTGCGCACCCTGCTGTGGGGGTGGGCGGGCGAGCCGCTGACCGCCGAGGCCGCAGAGGTCGTCGAGCGGCTCGCGGACCGGCTCGCGCCGGGCAGCTTGCTCGTCACCCGGCTGGCCGAGCTGATCACCGAGGCGGAGATCGAGGCCCTGCGGGGCCGGGTGGCGCGGCTGCGGGAGACCGGGCGGCACCCGGAGCCGAGCGGGCAGTGGCCCTCGATCCCCTGGCCGCCGGTCTGAGCGGACCCGCCGGTCTGAGCGGACCCGCCGGTCCGAGCGGACCGGCAGCGACGGACGGGGCCGATGCACACGGGGGAGAGCGGCGCAAGACCGCGACTTCGGACAGGATCCGGTATCCGGTTCGTATCCGGAACGTGCATCCGGTTACGCTCGTGGCATGCATGCCTGGCCCGCTTCTGAGGTCCCCGCCCTGCCTGGCAAGGGCCGCGACCTTCGGATCCACGACACCGCGACCGGCGGACGGATCACCCTTGACCCCGGTCCCGTCGCCCGCATCTACGTCTGCGGCATCACGCCGTACGACGCGACCCACATGGGTCATGCGGCGACCTACAACGCGTTCGATCTCGTACAGCGCGTGTGGCTCGACACCAAGAGGCAGGTCCACTACGTCCAGAACGTGACGGACGTGGACGACCCGCTGCTGGAGCGGGCCGTGCGCGACGGACAGGACTGGACCGAACTCGCCGAGCGCGAGACGGCCCTGTTCCGCGAGGACATGACCGCCCTGCGCATGCTTCCGCCGAAGCACTACATCGGTGCCGTGGAAGCCATACCCGGCATCGTCCCGCTGGTGGAACGGCTCCGCGACGCGGGCGCCGCGTACGAGCTCGACGGCGACGTGTACTTCTCCGTCGAGGCCGACCCGCACTTCGGCGAGGTCTCCCGCCTGGACGCCGAGGCGATGCGGCTGCTCTCCGCCGAGCGCGGCGGCGACCCGGAACGCCCCGGCAAGAAGAACCCGCTCGACCCGATGCTCTGGATGGCCGCCCGCGAGGGCGAGCCGAGCTGGGACGGCGGCTCGCTCGGAGCGGGGCGCCCCGGCTGGCACATCGAGTGCGTCGCCATCGCCCTGGACCACCTCGGCATGGGCTTCGACATCCAGGGCGGCGGGTCCGACCTCGCCTTCCCGCACCACGAGATGGGCGCCTCGCACGCCCAGGTGCTGACCGGCGAGCACCCCTTCGCCCAGGCGTACGTCCACGCCGGGATGGTCGGCCTGGACGGCGAGAAGATGTCCAAGTCCCGGGGCAATCTGGTCTTCGTCTCCCGGCTGCGCCGTGACGGCGTGGACCCGGCGGCGATCCGGCTGGCCCTGCTCTCGCACCACTACCGGTCCGACTGGGAGTGGACGGACCAGGTGCTCGCCGACGCCGTGGCGCGGCTCGGGCGCTGGCGGTCCGCCGTCTCCCGCCCGGACGGGCTGCCCGCCGAGGCCCTGGTCGAGGAGGTCCGCGAGGCCCTCGCCGACGATCTGGACGCGCCGGCCGCGCTGGCCGCCGTGGACCGCTGGGCCGAGCGGCAGATCGCCGAGGGCGGTACGGACGAGGGCGCGCCCGGCCTCGTCTCGCGTACCGTCGACGCACTGCTGGGCGTCGCCCTGTAGCGCCCTACACCAGGACAACTCGCTGAATTTCCACGGGTGTTCACAAGGAACCGGCCCCGGACTTCTTTCATGGAGTTCGGGGCCGGTTCCGTTTTGTCCATGGTCAAGTGCTCGCTGTTGCGCTAAAAGCGCTCTATGCAATCATCAACGCGCATCAGAACGGCGGCAGTTGCAGCCTTGCTGGGACTGGTGGCCGTCTTCACGGGTCCCGGTGCCGAACAGGCCGCGGCCGCCGGACCGGACACGGCGGCCGCCCGGCCGGACACCGGGGCCGCCGGACCGGACACCACGGTCGGCGACGTCACCGGCTTCACCGCCGACGGGGCCGTCTACCGCCTCGGGGCCGGCGCCGCCGAGGTCCGGGTCGGCTTCGTCTCCACCGACACCTTCCGCATCGAACTGGCCCCGGACGGCACGTTCACCGACCCGGCGGGCGACGAGATCGTCCTGCCGCAGGGCACCCCGCCGCGCACCCGCTGGCGGGAGCGCGCCGACCGCTACGAGATGTCCACCGCCGACGTCACCCTGCGCGCCTACAAGTCGCCCCTGCGATTTGCCCTGTACCGGGCGGACGGCAGCCGGATCTGGTCCGAGACCCAGGGGCTGACCTGGAACGGCGAGCGGACCACCCAGACCCTGGCCCGGGGCGCGGACGAGCAGTTCTACGGCGCGGGCATGCAGAACGGCCGGGGCAACACCTCGCACCGGGGCAAGACCGTCGAGGTCGGCGTCGACTACGACTGGGACGACGGCGGCCACCCCAACTCGGTGCCGTTCTACCTCTCCTCGGCCGGATACGGCGTCTTCCGCAACACCTTCGCGCCGAACACGTACACCTTCGGCGACCCGGTGACCACCAGTGCGCAGGAGAAGCGCTTCGACGCCTACTACTTCGCGGGCGGCAGCGCCAAGGACGTCATCGGCCAGTACACGAAGCTCACCGGCAAGCCCTTCCTGCCGCCCGTGTACGGCCTGGAGATGGGCGACTCCGACTGCTATCTCCACAACGCCAACCGGGGCGAGCGGCACACCCTGGACGCGCTGGAGGTCGCCGACGGCTACGTCGAGAACGACATGCCCAACGGCTGGATGCTCGTCAACGACGGCTACGGCTGCGGCCACGAGAACCTCGCCGAGACCGCCAAGGGCCTCCAGGACCGCGGCATGCAGCTCGGCCTGTGGACCGAGGACGGCATCGACAGGATCGCCGACCAGGTCAGGGCCGGCCAGCGGGTCGCCAAGCTGGACGTCGCCTGGGTCGGCGACGGCTACCAGTTCGCCCTGGACGGCTGCAAGGACGCGTACAAGGGCATCGAGGACAACAGCGACGCCCGCGGCTTCACCTACGCCCCCGAGAGCTGGTCGGGCGCGCAGCGCTGCGGGGTGCAGTGGTCCGGCGACCAGTCCGGCACCTGGGAGTACATCCGCTGGCAGATCCCCACGTACGCGGGTGCCACGATGTCCGGCCTCGCCTACACCACCGGCGACGTGGACGGCATCTTCGGCGGCAGCGCCAAGACCTACACCCGTGACCTCCAGTGGAAGATGTTCCTGGGGACCACGATGACGATGGACGGCTGGGCGGCCAGCGACAAGCAGCCCTTCCGCTACGGCGAGCCGTACACCTCGATCAACCGCGACTACCTCAAGCTCAAGGAGTCGCTGCTGCCCTACCAGTACTCCTACGCGTACGAGGCGACGAAGACCGGCGTCGGCATGGTCCGTCCGCTCGTCCTGGAGTACCCGGACGACCCGAAGGCGGCGTCGGACGCGGCGAAGTACGAGTTCCTCTCCGGCGAGGACTTCCTCGTCGCACCCGTCTACCAGGACAGCGCCGAACGCGACGGCATCTACCTCCCGAAGGGCACCTGGACCGACTACTGGAGCGGACGCGTCTACGAAGGACCGGTCACCCTCGACGACTACAGCGCCCCGCTCGACACCCTGCCGCTCTTTGTCCGGGGCGGGGCCGCCGTCCCGATGTGGCCCGGCATCCGCTCCTACCGGGACCGCACCGCCGACTCCCCGCTGGCCTGGGACATCTACCCGCGGGGCCGCTCCTCCTTCACGCTGTACGAGGACGACGGCGTCACCAGGCAGCACCGCGCCGGGAAGTACGCCACCCAGCGGGCCGACGTCACCGCCCCGGTCCGGGGAGCGGGCGACGTGAGCGTGCGGATCGGTGCGAGCAAGGGCGAGTTCGCGGGCAAGCAGCAGCGCCGCCCGTACGAGTTCACCGTGCACACCGGCTCCGCGCCGAGCTCGGTCACCCTGCGCGGCAAGCTGCCCCGGCTGGGCTCGGCCGCCGCGTTCAGGGCGGCGAAGCAGGGCTGGTGGTACGACCGGGACGACCGCGGCGGCGTCGTACGGATCAAGACCGCGCCGCTGGCCACCGGGGCGCCGTTCACCGTGCGGCTGAAGGACGCGAGCGCGGTCGGCGGTCGGCAGCCGGCGGCAGGGGCGACGGTCTCCGTACCGGCCGGGCAGGAGCTCGGCGCCGGGACCGCGGGCACCGTCGCCGTCGACGTCACCGCGGGCACCGCCGACATGAGCGCGGCCGAGATCGGCCTGGACGTCCCCGAGGGCTGGAAGGTCACCCGCACCGCGACGGCGGACCGGATACCGGCGGGCACCACCCGGCGGGTCGAGGTCACCCTCACCCCCGCCCCGGACGCCGTACCGGGCGAGGCCCGGCTCACCGCACAGGCCCGTTACCGGGCGGCGGGCGAACCCCGCACTACCACGCAGCGCTTCGCGGCCGCGGTGATGCCGCCCCCGCCCACCGGCGGTGCCTGGGCGAGCGACCTGGTCTGGCTGACGTCCGCCAACGGCTACGGACCGGCCGAACGCGACCGCAGCAACGGCGAGTCGGGCGCGGCGGACGGGCACACGCTGACCCTCGACGGCAGGACGTACGAGAAGGGCATCGGTACCCACGCCGACTCCGACATCGAGGTCTACCTTGGCGGACGCTGCACCGCGTTCACCGCCGACGTGGGCATCGACGACGAGATCAACGGCTACGGCGAGGTGGCCTTCTCCGTCGAGGCGGACGGCAAGGTGCTCTGGACCTCCCCAAAGCTCACCGGGGCCTCGGCGACCGTGCCCGTCGACGTGAGGCTCGACGGGGCCCGCCATGTGCGCCTGAAGGTCACGGACACCAACGGGTCCAAGAGCGGCGACCACGGGGACTGGGCCGCGGCCCGGTTCAGCTGTTCCTGACCGTCCGCGCGGACGGGGGAGCGCCGGGCGGTCGCGTAC
>NZ_JBHJQP010000116.1:0-27096 GCF_042262625.1 Streptomyces sp. NPDC056347
CACCCGCCCTCCTTCCGTGTGCCGTCCTCCTCGCGGCGGGGTGGGACGAACGAGGGCTCCCGGCGGGCAGCGGGTCGGTGGACCCGTGCCGGCCGGGAGCCCGTGGGGCGGCGGGGATATCAGTCCTGGATGCCCACCACGCACCATTCCAGGACCGCGGCGGCCGCGGTCATCTTGTGGTGGGCCTGCCGCCAGGCCCGGCTGGAGGGGCCGTCGAGCACCTCGTCGGTGACCTCCTCACCGCGTACGGCGGGCAGGTCGTGGAGGAAGACGGTGCGCGGGCCGGAGAAACGGTCCATGAACACGCGGTTGATCTGGAATCCCTCGAAGTCCTTCAGCCAGTCGGAGTTCGCCTTCTCCACGCCCATGGTCTGCCACCGGCTGGTGTACACCGCGTCCACCGGCCCCTCGACCGCGTCGGCCGTCACGACCTGGCTCACCAGCGCCTTGCCGCCGCTGAGTTCGGCCGCGAGCGCCAAGGTCTCCTCGGGCACCTCGTAGCCGCTCGGGCAGAGCAGGGTCAGGCGCAGGCCGGGGGTGAGGGCCGCGGCGAGGGCGAGGGCCGCGCCGGAGCTGTTGCCCTCGCCGACGGCGAGCAGGTGCACTCCGTCGAGCGAGCCGAACTCCTCGGTCAGGGTGGCGAGGTCGGCGATGGCCTGGGTCGGGTGTTCGTCCAGGGTCAGGGCGTTGACGACGGCCAGGTCCGCACTGCTGCCGAGCCGGCGGATCTCCTCGACGTCCCCGTTGGTGCGTACGACGAGCGCGTCCAGGTACTGGCCCAGGACCCGGGCGGTGTCCTCGACGGTCTCGCCGGTGGTGAGCTGGAGCTCGTTCGGACCGAAGGTGATCACGTCGGCGCCGAGGCGGGTCGCCGCGGTCCAGAAGGAAGTCCGGGTCCGGGTCGAGGACTTGCGGAAGTACGTACCGACCTGCCGTCCGGCCAGCGGCTTCGCAACGATGCCGTCGCGGCCGAATGCGACGGCGCGCCGCACCAGGTGGTCCAGGTCGGCGGGCGTCAGGTCGGCGAGGGAGATCAGGTTGCGCATGGGTGGTGTGCCTTTCGCGAGGGCGGGGTGGGGCGGTGGTACGGGTGCGGACAGGGGAACGGGGGCGGGGCCGGTGGCCGGCCCGGGTGTGCGGGCGCCGCGGTTCAGTCGGCGAACGCCCCGGCCAGCTCGGCGGCCCGCGTCGCGGGCCGGGCGTCGAGGGCGGCGCGGACCAGGTTGAGCACGGTGAAGCCGACCGGATCGCCCGCGGTGGCGGGGAGCCGCCGGATCAGGCCGCGGACCAGCAGGCCGTGCACGTCACGGGCGGTCTGGGCGAGGGAGGTGCCGCGGGCCCGCGCCGCGCCGTCCATCGTCCACGGGTCCTCCAGCTCCGCCAGGGTGCGCAGCAGTGCGGCGGCCCGCGGGTCGAGTCCGGTCACGGCTTCGGTGAGCCGCTCCCCCAGGGTCGGGCCGGAGCCGGGAGCGGCGGGGGTGACCCCGTCGAGCAGGACCAGCGGGGTGGTCCGGGCGATGTCCAGGAGCTGCTGCGGGGAGTAGAGCAGCAGCCACGAGGCGGCGGCCTCCAGCGCCTGGGGCATGCCGTCCAGGGCCCGGCAGATGTGGGCCACGGTGGTGACGACGGAGTCGGTGGGCAGGAAGTCGGGCCGCATGTAGCTGACATGGGAGAGGGTCAGCTCGACGGCGTGCCGGTCCGCGACGAGCGATCCGCCCAGGGGTTCGGCGGCGAGATCGGCGGCGGTCGGTGCCGCGAGCGGGGCGAGCGGGAGCAGCCGTCCGCCGGGCAGCTGGACGGGCCGGTCGGTGGTCGTGAGTATTTTCAGGCGCTCGCAGACCCGCAGCAGGCTCAGCAGCCGAGGGGTGACGGATGGTGACGCATCGTGACCGTCCAGTACGATCAAAGTGGCCTTCGATCCGATGAGTGCGGCCAGTTCCTCGAATTCTTCACCATTTCGAACAAGTGCCCTCACCCATCCCGTCACGGTCGCCTGCGGATTGCCGTGGGCGGTGTCGACGGGTTCGGCGTCGTCGCCCAGATCGACCCAGAGGACCGGAACCCCGTACTGGGCGTGCATCACGCCGGCGGCTTCCTGGGCGAGCCGCGATTTCCCGACTCCCGGCAGACCGACCAGGGTGAGCAGCCGTTCGTGATCCGCGCGCAGCCGGGCGGTCAGCGCGTCCAGTTCCGCCCGCCGCCCGATCAGCGGGCGCAGCGGAGGGGGCGGTGTGGCAAGGCCCGTTCCGTAAATGTCCTGGAAGACGCGGCCCGCGGCCTTCGCATCGACGGCGAGCTCGAGTTCGACACGTCGCGCGTCGCTGAGCCGCATGGCATTGGCAAGCAGTTTCAGTGTTTCCCTGCGCGGGTGCTGGACCCGTCCGAGTTCCAGATCCCGAATGGCACGCACACTCACGGTGGAAAGCCCGGCGAGCTGTTCCTGGGTGAGTCCCGCCCGCTTGCGCGCATTCTGCAGCAGAACGTCGAGCCCGGGTGCGGGCTGGGAATTCATCATTGTCTCCTCGGTCTCCACATGCTCAGAAAACGCAATGTCCGGTTAACCGACCGTCCAGGACTGTCCGGAACGCATGGCCCTGAACGGGATCTTTCCGGTCCGCTCACGCTCCGTGCGCTCGGTACTCTCCGTGGCAGCGAAGGCCCGCCGTCGATGAACAGACTCCATCGAGCCATTCCCGAACTCTTCCCGGTGCGGTACCGCCAGTTCCCTCAGCAGCGGATACGATCGCCTCGCGCTGGTGGAGCGCTGGTGGAGCACTGCGGCTGCACAAAACCGAGGGGGAAGAAGCGTGTCAACTGCAGAAGAGTTTCGGCTGCGCTTCAACATTCTTGGCCCGATTGAGGGTTGGTCCAACGGAGAGCGGCTCCGGCTGGGCGGAGTCATCCAGGAGCGAGTTCTGGCCACTCTGCTCCTGGAGCCGGGGAAGGTCCTCCCGGTTTCCCGTCTGGTGGAGGCGGCCTGGGACGAGGACCCGCCGAACACCGCCTCCCACCAAGTGCGCAAGGCCGTCGCGGATCTTCGAAGACGGATACCCGGGGGTGCCGAGGTCCTGGTCACCGACGGTCCCGGATATCGCGTCGTCGAGGAACAATGCGAAATCGACGTGGCCGAATTTGCTCTACTCATACGTAATGCGAAGCTTGCGGCGGCCGACGGGCGGACGGCCGAGGCCGCGGAGACACTGCGCAACGCCCTGGCCCTCTGGCGCGGACCGGTCCTCGCCGGAGGCGGCGGCCCGGTCATCGAGCGGGCCTCCACCTCCTTCGAGGAACGCTGGCTGACGGCCGCGGAACAGCGCTTCGATCTCCACCTCGCCCTCGGCGACGCCGCCGAACTCGTCGTCGAGCTCCGCGAACTGGTCGAGAAGCACCCCCTGCGCGAGTCCCTGCGCGGCCAGCTGATGCTCGCCCTGTACCGCTCCGGGCGGCAGGCCGAAGCGCTGGACGAGTACGGGAAGGTACGCGCACTCCTCGCCGACGAACTCGGCATCGACCCCGGCCCCCAACTCACCAAGCTGTACGAGGGAATCCTCCGGGAGAGCCCCGAGCTGGCCGGACCCGAACCCGCCCCCGCCGCACCGGTCGTGGCGGTGGCGCTTCCCGCCGAGCCCCCCAGCACCCTGCCGTACGATCTCGCGGACTTCACCGGGCGCGACCGGGAGCTGGCCGAGATCCTCGACGGCGCCAAGCACGGCAACGAGCAGGGCCCGCTGGTCGTGGCCATCGACGGCATGGGCGGCTGCGGCAAGACCTCGCTCGCGGTACGGGCGGCCCACCGGCTCGCCCCCGACTATCCGGACGGGCAGCTCCACCTGGACCTGCGCGGACACACCCCGGGCGACCAGCCGGTGAGCGCGGGCATCGCGCTGGACACCCTGCTCCGGGCGGTCGGCATCCCGGGCCACCTCATCCCGGACGACGTGCCCGCCCGGACCGCCCTGTGGCGATCCACCCTGCTCGGCAAGCGGCTGCTGATCCTCTTCGACAACGCGGCCGACGCCGATGCCATCCACCCCTTGCTGCCGCTCTCCCCCGGCTGCCTCGTCATGGTCACCAGCCGGGCCCGGCTGGTCGACCTGGACGGCGCGCAGTGGATCTCCATCGGGGAGATGTCGCCCGAGGACAGCGCGATGCTGGTGGCCGAGACCCTCGGAGCCCGGCGCGTCGCCGCCGAACCCGAGGCCGCCGCGGAACTGGCCCGGCTCTGCGGCCATCTCCCGCTCGCCCTGCGGATCGCCACCGCCCGGCTGCGCAACCGCCCGCGCTGGACCCTGCAGTACCTGGCGGAGCGCCTGCGGGACGAGACCCGGCGGCTCGACGAGCTCAGCTCCGGCGCCCGCAGCGTCTCCGCCACCCTGCGCCTGTCCTACCAGGCCCTCGACGAGGAGTGCCGCCGGGCCTTCTCGACCCTGTCCCTGCACCCGGGCAACGAGATGGACCCGCACGCGGCCGGCGCGCTGCTCGGCTGCTCCTCCCGGGACGCGGAGGACCTGCTGGAGATGCTGCTCGACGTCCATCTCGTGCAGCAGCCGGAGATCGGCCTCTACACCTTTCACGACCTGGTCCGCAGCTTCGCGCAGAGCCTGTTCGCCGAGGCCCCCGAGGACTCCGGCGCGGTGGAGCGGCTGCTCCGCTACTACCTGACCGCCACCGAGGTGGCGTGCGACCTGCTGTACTCCGGGCGGCGCCGGCGCAGCACCGGGATCGATCCCTCCACCTCGGAACTGCCCGCCCTGGACACCCCGCAGCGGGCGCGGACGTGGTTCCGGCGCGAACAGGGTTCGCTGCTCGCGGCCGTGACGCTCGCCGAGCGCAGGGGCCACGACCGCTTCGTGGTGTGCCTGGCCCGCAACCTCGTCTTCCAGCTCAACGACCTCGGACTGCTGGAGGAGTTCGGCGCTCTGAGCCGGGTCGCGGTCGCCGCGGCCGACCGGCTCCAGGACCTGGCGCTGCTCGGGGTCAGCCTGTCCAATCTGGGCGTCGCCTGCTGGAAACTCGGGCGGCTGTCCGAGGGGCTCGAAGCCGCCCGGAAGAGCCGGGACGTCGCGATCGAGCTCGGCGACCTGCACACCCAGGCGCACAGCGAGAGCATCCTCGGCCAGTTCAGCAGCCTGCTCGGGGACTTCTCCGCGGCCCTGGAGCACATGGAGACGGCGATCGCGCACGAACGCGACCTGGACATGCCGCGCGCCGAGGCGGAGAGCCTGACCATCCTCAGCACGCTGTACGAACAGTGGGGCCGGTACGAGGAGGCCCGGGTGGCGGCCCAGCGCTCGGCCGACCTGAGCCGTCGGCTGGGCCAGCACGAGGGACTTCCCGGAGCCATCACCGATCTCGCCTTCGCCCACGTCGGGCTGGGCGCCCACGAAGAGGCCGACCGCTGTCTGACGGAGGCGCGCGCCCTGTACGGGGATGCCGGGAACGAGGCGAACCGCGCGCTGACCCTGGCGCTGTCCGCCGATGTGGAGCACCGGCTGGGCAAACCCGTCCGCGATCCGGACCACGCGGAGCTGGCGCTCGACATGATGCGGACGAACTCCTCGCCGCTGCGCCGCGCCAAGGTGGAGAACGTGGTGGGCCGGCTGCGCCGCAGGCAGGGCGACCCGGCGACGGCCCTCGAACTGCACACGCACGCCCACGAGCTCGCCGCCTCCCTCGGTTACCGCATCGAGCAGGCCTACGCCCTCACCGGCATGGCCGACTCCCTCGGGGACGTCCCGGAGGCGGAGAGGTACCGGGCGGAGGCGGAGCGGCTCTTCACCGAGCTGGGGGTACCCGCGGACCGCCGCCGCGACTGACGTACGGCGCACCGCGCCCGACAGGCCGAGAGCCCCGCACCGTGACGCCGGTGCGGGGCTCTCGTGCGGGAGGGGGGGAAGGGGTCTCACATGACGGGGGAGGTGGGGCCCTTGTCGTCGTCGGTGCCCGTGGTGCCGATCACCGTGGGGCCCTTGTCGTCGTCGGTCCCGAGCGTGCCGACGATCGTCGGACCCTTGTCGTCGGCGAGCAGCCGGGTGGCGATGACGGTCGGACCCTTGTCGTCGTCCGTACCCGTCGTCCCGATGATGGTGGGGCCCTTGTCGTCGGCGACAACCTGCTGAGCGGCCCCGGAACCGTACGAGTGACCCGACTCGGCCGCTGCGCCGATGCCGAGGGCCAGCGTCGCGGCGACGATTCCGAAGATCCCAGCAAGCTTGCGTCCCATTGTCCCGCCCCTAAGTGGTGTTCGTGAGGTTTGCGGTGTTCCGCTTCCTGACACCACTGATGTTGCTGGCGGGCGTTCCCGGTCCGTTCCCGCCCCGGTCCCACCGCCGGGAACGGCCTCGGGAACGGACCGGAATCGGCGGGCCACTGCCTGGTGGCGGGCCTACTCGGCCTGCAGCCGGCAGGAAGCGACCCGGGGGCCGAGCGGGGTGAGCACCACCCGGGTGTGCGCGGTTCCCGACTCGTGACCGGCCAGGTCGAGCAGCGATCTCACCAGGGAACGGAGCACCGCGCGCTGCGTCTCGTCCAGGACCGCCACCCCCGTGTCCGACCCGGGCGGCCACTCCACGATCCCGGCCACCATGTGCATGCCGTTCTCGGTCCTGGTCTCCACGCTCAGCTGAGGCCCCTCCCAGGGCTGCGGAGCGGTGTACGGGTGGGTCAGGGCGCCGGACGCCACACGCTCGGCCCACCGTTCGACGGTGGACAGATCCTGGAAGGCCTGGCGCAGCTCCGCCCCGTCGGGGGAACGATCCCTGGGGTCCTTCACGTGAGTACTCCTTCTGCAGACAACTACACGGAGGACCCTTGCCGTCCGGGCTCCCGGTTCCCTCCCGATCCGTTCCCGTTTCCTTCCCGTTCGCTCGTTCGCCAAGGGAACGCAGCGGTAAGCGGTCGCCGCATGATGACCCCCGTTCGACTCAGACAGGGATCCGTGGAGATCCGCAACGGATGCGACATCCTGGGGGATTGAGGCGTGGCAACCACACCGTTCGACGGCTTCGGCACGGAGTGCCGGGTGCCGGTGCGCAAGGGGCTCGAATCCTGATGGGCGCCCGGATATCAACGGAGATTCCCGGACGTTTCTCGGGGATGGGTCCCTTCCTGCTGGTCTGGTCCGGTCAGGCGGTGTCGCTGGCCGGGAGCGCCGCGGTCCGGTTCGCCTTCATCGTCGAGGTCTGGGCCTCCGGCGGAAGCGCCACCTCCGTCACGGTGCTCTCGCTGTGCGCCATGCTGCCTCAGGCCGTGTGCAGTCCGTTCGCGGGTGCGATCGTCGACCGCATGACCAAGCGCGGCGCGCTCCAGATAGCCGATGCCGGCGGGCTGCTCGTCGTCGGCGCGCTGGCCGCGCTGCACTATCTGGGCGCGTTCCATGCCTGGCAGGTCTATCCGGCCACCGTCCTGCTGGGCGTCTGCGCCGCCTTCCAGTTCCCGGCGCTGTCCTCGGCCGTTCCGCTCCTGGTCCGCAAGGACCAGCTCGACCGCACCAACGGCCTGCTGGCCGGGGCCAAGAGCGCCGCCGGGATCGGCGGGCCGGCGCTGGGCGGGCTGCTCGTCGCGCTCTTCGGGATCGGCCCCACGCTCCTGGTCGACGTGGCGAGTTACGCCTTCGCCCTCATCGGCGTCCGGATCGTGCGCTTCAACGGCGACCGGGTACCGGAGAGGGACGCCGCCGCACCGCGCCGGCGGATCACCGCCGACGCCGTCGAGGGGCTGCGCTACCTGTTCCGGGTGCCCGGCCTGCGCGATCTGATCATCAACTTCTGTGTCGTCAACCTGGTCATGGTCTTCGGTTTCGCGATCATCTCGCCGATGGTGCTGCTCCGGGCCGGGAACGGGGCGCTGGCCGCGGTCAACACCTCGGTCGGCGTCGGCGGGTTGGCCGGCGCGCTGCTCATGGCGGCGTGGGGCGGGCCCGCGAACCGGGGCCGGGGCATGATGCTCGGCATCGTCGGCATGTGCCTGTCCGCCCTGGTGGTGATGAGCATGGTGCGCGGCGTGCCCGGCTGGTGCGCGGCCATTCTGGTCGGCGCTCTGCTGATGACGGTGGTCAACGCGTCGATGCAGACCATCGTGCAGACCAAGGTTCCGCACGAGTGGCAGGGCCGGGTCTTCGGCGCGGTGATGTTCCTGTCGCAGATCTCGGTGCCGCTGGCCATGGCGGTCTCCGGGCCGCTCGCCGACCACGTGTTCGAGCCGCTGGCCGCCCGGGATTCCGGACTGTTCGCCCTGGTCGGGCCGCTCGTCGGCCACGGCCGGGGCAGCGGGATGGCGGCCATGCTGCTGCTCGCCGGGATCGGCGGGACCGCGGTGGCCCTGTGGGGGCTCGCCAGCCGCTCGATCCGGGACATCGACACCCTGCTGCCCGACCTCGACGCTCCGCGGGAGCCGGCCGGGGACAACGAGAACCTGGGAGGTGAACGGGATGAGGTGCGTGCATGAACGCTTCGAGGAGCAGGCGGCCCGGACGCCCGGCGCGACCGCGCTGGTCCTCGACGGGGAACGGATCGGCTACGCGGCACTCGACGAGCGGGCGGCCCGCGTGGCGGGGCTGCTGGCCGAGCGGGGCATCGGCCCCGGTGACACCGTCGGCGTCCATCTGGAGCGCTCCGTTGCGCTCGTCGTGACGGTGCTCGGCATCCTCAAGGCCGGTGCCTGCTACGTGATGCTGGATCCCGGCTTCCCCGCCGCCCGGCTGGGCGCGATGGCCGAGGACGCGTCGGCGACCGTGGTCGTGACGGCCCGCGCCGCCGCCACGGGAGTGCCCGGCACGGACCGGGTGCACGTCGAGGACGCGGACGGGGCGCGGCCGCTGCCGCGCGGCGCCGTCACGGTCCGGCCCGACGACCTCGCCTGCGTGATGTTCACCTCCGGCTCGACCGGGCGTCCCAAGGGCATCGCCTCCCCGCACCGGGCGATCACCGCCACCCTGACCGGACAGACCTTCGCCTCCTTCGGTCCCGGTTCGGTCTGGCTCCAGTGCGCGCCCCTGTCGTGGGACGCCTTCGCGCTGGAGTTGTGGGGACCGCTGATGAGCGGCGGGACCTGTGTGCTGCACCCCGGGTCACGGCCCGAGCCCTTCGTGATGGCACGGCTGGTCGCCGAGCACGGCATCACCTCCATGTACCTCTCCTCCTCCCTGTTCAACGTCGTCATCGACGAGTACCCCCGGCTGCTGGACGGGCTGCGGGAGCTCGTGGTGGGCGGCGAGGCACTGTCCGCGCCGCACGCGGCCCGCGCCCTGGAGCGTGCTCCGCGGCTGCGGCTGAGCAACGGCTACGGGCCCGTGGAGTGCATGGTCTTCCTGACCGTCCACCCGGTGAACCGCGCCGAACTGGGCGAGGGCCCGGTGCCGATCGGCCGTCCGCTGGCCGGGAAGCGGCTGTACGTCCTCGACGAGGAGCTGCGGCCGGTGCCCGAAGGCCGAACCGGCGAGCTGTACGCCGCCGGAGCGGGCCTCGCCCACGCGTACCTGGGGCGGCCCGCGCTCACCGCCGAGCGCTTCGTCGCCGCCCCGTCCGGTGAGCGGCTCTACCGCACCGGCGACCTCGCGCGGTACCGCGCCGACGGGGTGCTGGAGTACCTGGGCCGGGCCGACGACCAGGTGAAGATCCGGGGCTTCCGGGTGGAGCCGGGCGAGGTCGAGAGCGTCCTTGCCCGCCACCCCGGCATCGACCGGGCGGCGGTCGTCGCCCACGAACACCCGTCGGGCGACCGCCAGTTGACCGCGTACGTGGTACCGCGCGGCGGCGAGCGGCAGAACTTCCGGGAGGACGGGCTGCGCGCCCACGCCCGCGAGCTGCTGGCCGACTACCTGGTCCCGGCCGTCTTCGTGCCGCTGGCCGAGCTGCCGCTGACCCCGAGCGGCAAGCTGGACCGGGCCGCCCTGCCGGATCCCTGGTCCCCGGCGGCCACCGGCGCCGACCGGGCGGGAACGGCTCCCGGCGGTACCGCGGCCGCGCTGTGCGGGCTCTTCTCCGAGGTGCTGCGCGCCGGGGCGGTCGGCCCGGACGACGACTTCTTCGCCCTCGGCGGCCACTCCCTGCTGGCCGCCCGGCTACTGGGCCGGGTCCGCGCCGCGCTCGGCGTGGAACTCGACATCCGTACGCTCTTCGAGGCGCCCACCCCGGCGCTGCTGGCCCCGCTCGTCGACACCGCTCCCCCGGCGCCGCCCGCTCCCCGGGCCGCCTCCGGCACCGGGTCCGGGGCACTGCCGGTGTCGCCCGCCCAGCACCGGCTCTGGTTCCTGGACCGGACCGGGGCGGGCGCCGCGTACAACCTGCCGATGCTGGTGGAGCTGCGGGGTGCGGTCGACGCGGACGCGCTGGCCGACGCGCTGGCCGATGTCGTGGGCCGTCACGAAGTGCTGCGCACCCTCTTCGAGGAGCGCGACGGCTCCCCGGTACGCCGGGTGCTGAGCGGCGACGCCGCCCGGCCCCGGCTGCGGCGGCTGCGGATCTCCGAGGAGACGGTCGACCGGGAGATCGAGCGGGAAGCCCGGCGCCGCTTCGATCTGCGCACCGAACTCCCGGTGCGGGCGACGCTGTTCACCATCGACGAGCGTCCCGACGAGCATGCGCTGCTGGTGCTGGTCCACCACATCGCCGGGGACGGCTGGTCGCTGCGGCCGCTGTTCCGCGACCTGTCCCGCGCCTACCGGGCACGGTCCCGGGGCGAGCGGCCGGCCGGGCTCGAACCACTCGCCGTGCCGTACCCGGAACACGCCCGCCGCCAGCGCGAACGGCTCGGCTCGGCGTCCGACCCGCATGCGCTCGCCGCCCGCCAGCTCACGTACTGGCGCAAGGAGCTGGACGGGCTGGCGGCCGGCGGACCGCTGCTGCCCCGCCGCACTGGGCGCCCCGCCGTACCCGGACCGCAGGCGCGGGTCGTGGTGCACCGGCTCGACGCGGCGGCGCACGCCCGGGTGGTGGAGTCGGCGCGCGACCGGGGGGCCACGCTCTTCATGGCGCTGCACGCCGCGCTGGCCACGGTGCTGCTGCGGGCCGGCGCGGACGAGGACCTGGCGATCGGCGCCCCGGTGGCCGGGCGCGCCGGGGACAGCGGCGTCGAGGACGCGGTCGGCTTCTTCGTCAACATGCTGGTGCTGCGCACCGACTTGTCCGGCGACCCCACCCCCGCCGAGGTGCTCGCCCGGGTGCGGGAGACGGACCTCGCCGCCTTCAGCCACCAGGACGTACCGTTCGAGGACGTGGTGGGGGAGCTCAACCCGCCGCGCCCGCCGGGCCGCCAGCCGTTCACCGATGTGGTGCTGGCGCTCCAGAACAACGCGCGGGCCGAGGTGTCGCTGCCCGGCGCCGAGCACGGCGTGGAGATCGTACGCACCGGCGCCGCCCGGTTCGAACTCCTGGTGGACGTCACGGACTCCGCCACGGCGGACGGCGAACCGGACGGGCTGACCCTGACGTTCGAATACCGGGGCCAGGCCCTGGAGGCGGCGTTCGTCCAGTGGCTCGCGCGGGCCCTGCCCGAGGCCCTGGAGGCCCAGGTGTCCTCCCCCGGCACCCCGCTGTCCCTGCTGGCCCTCACCGATCCGCCCCGGCGGGCCGGCGAGAAGGACCGGATCGCGGTACCGGACCGGCGCCGCGCCCCGGCCACCGCACAGCGTCCGATGACCGCGCTGGAGCAGGAGACCGCCGCTGTCTGGTGCGAGGTCCTCGGGGTGCTGAACGCCGGACTGGACGACGACTTCTTCGCCCTGGGCGGCAACTCCCTGCGCGCGGTACGGGCCGTGGCCCGGCTGGGCGCCGGACGGCCGGTGACCGTGGCCCAGTTGTTCGCCTCGCCCACCGTCGCCGCCTTCGCCGCCGAGCTCGAACGGGCCACCGCCCGGCCCGGCGCCACCGCCGCGTCCCCCATTCCGCGCCGTCCCCGGGTGCCGCGCCGCGCACCCGCCCAGCCCCAGCCCCAGCCCCGGACCCAGACCGACAGGAAGCAGCAGGAGGAGTGGCAGTGGACCTCAGCGTGATGTTCTTCGGTGCCGACAGCACCACCACCGGCGAGGCCCGGCACACCGAGACGTACGAGGACATCCTGGCCGTGGCCAGGACCGCCGACCGGCTCGGGTTCCACTCGATCTGGACCCCCGAACGCCACTTCCAGCAGGTGGGGCAGGTCTTCCCCAGCCCGCCGGTGCTCAGCGCGGCACTCGCCGTGGCCACCGAGCGGATCGGCATCCGGGCCGGCAGCGTCGTCCTGCCGCTCCATCACCCGCTGCGGGTGGCGGAGGACTGGGCCGTCGTGGACAACCTGTCGCACGGGCGGGTGGGGCTCTCCGTCGCCACCGGCTGGCACTCCAAGGACTTCGCGATCGCCCCGGAACGGTACGCGGACCGGCGCCGCACCGCCCTGGAGACGATCCCGCTGCTGCGCGCCCTGTGGGCGGGCGAGTCCGCCGAGTACCCCGACGGCACGGGCGCCCCGGTCTCCCTCACGCCCCAGCCCCGCCCCGTCCAGGACACCCTGCCGATCTGGCTCACCACGTCCGGCAGCCCTCAGACCTGGGAGGCGGCGGGGCGGCTGCGCACCGGGGTCCTCGGTGCGACCGTCGGGCAGAGCCGCGACGAACTGGCCGAGCGGATCGCCCTGTACCGCGCCGCCTGCGCCGCCGCCCCCGACCAGCGCGGCACCGACGCGCACGGCCGGGTCACCCTGATGGCCCACACGTACGTCGGCACCGACGACGCGGAGGTCCGCCGGATGGCGGGCGCCCCACTGAAGTCCTATCTCGCCTCGTACGTCCGCCAGACCGCCGCCAACAAGGCGGACAGCACCACCGCGAAGCTGAGCGAGGCACAGACCGCGATGCTCACCGACTTCGCCTTCGAACGCTATCTGAGCTGGGGAAGCCTCCTCGGCTCCCCCGGGCACTGCGCCAAGATGCTCGCCGATCTGGCCGAGCTGGGCGTCGACGAGGTCGCCTGCTTCATCGACTTCGGGATCGGACGCGACGACGTACTGGCCGGGCTGCACCGGTTGGCCGAGCTGAAAGAGAACCTGTGATGAGCGCCCCCACCGTTTCGCGCACCGTCCCGGGTGCGACGCCGCCCCTCTCCATGGCCGAGCGGTTCACCGCGCTCGGCAGGGAGCAGCGGATCCGCCTGATGCGCCGCATGCTGGAGGCGGGCCGGTCCCGGGAGATACCCGCCGTCATACCGCCGCGCGACCCGGCCCGCCGGGTGCCGCTCAGCCCCGCCCAGCACGACCTGTGGGTGTACGACTCGCTGTATCCGGGGACACCCGCCCTCAACCTGTGCGCCGCCTACCACTTCGACCGGCCCGTCGACCCCGGGCATCTGACCGCCGCGCTGACCCTGCTCCAGAGCCACCACGACATCCTGCGGACCCGGATCGTGACGGACCCGTCGGGCGAACTGCACGTCGAGTTCCACGACGACACGGACTTCGACCTGGAGCGGGAGGACCTGCGCGGCACCGGCCGGACCATCGACGAGGCCTTCGAGGCCTTCCGCAGCCGCCCCTTCGACCTGGGCAGGGACAAGCTCGTGCGGGCCAGGTTCGTCCGGGTCGACGAGCGGCGCTCCACGCTGATGCTGAGTCTGCACCACACCATCAGCGACTGGTGGTCCTTCGACGTGCTGCAGAACGAGTTCGCGCTGGCGTACGGCGCGCTGCGCGACGGCCTGGCGCCGCCGCTGGAGCGGCCCGCCGTCCAGTACGCCGACTTCTCGTCCTGGCAGAGCGAGCTGGCGGAGTCCGGGGTGTTCGCGAGCCGGCTCGACTTCTGGCGGCGCTACCTCGCCGACCCGCCCGGCCCGCTCGCCGTGCCCGGCGGCAGCGCCTCGGTCTCCGAGGGCGACGGCATCGCGCAGATCCCCTTCCACGTCGACGCGGAGACCACCGCCGCGGTGCGGGCACTGGCCCGGGAACGCGGCGCCTCCGTCTACGTGGTGCTGATGGCCGCCTTCGCCGTACTGGCGCACCGGGTGAGCGGCGCCGACGACCTGGTGATCGGCACCCCCATCGCCAACCGGGCGGCCAAGGGCCTGGACCGGGTCATCGGATACGTCATGAACGCGGTGCCGACCCGCTGGAAGGTGACCGGGGACCGGTCCTTCGCCGACGTGCTCGCCGGGTTCGCCGTCGACTTCCCCGACCTGATGGCCAACGCGGACATCCCGGTGGGCCGGATCGTGTCGGCCGCCGCGCCCGAGCGCAGCGCGGGCCGGGCCCCGCTGTACCAGTGGGTGTTCATGCACCTGACACAGCAGCCGAGCGTCTCGGTGATGAAGGAGTTCGCGGAGCCCGAGCGCATCCACACCGGCGGCGAGCACGACCTGGTCGGAGTGGTGAAGGACAGCGGCGACGGGATGGAGGGCAGCTTCGGGCTGCGTACCGACGTCTTCGCGCCGGAGACGGTGGCCCGCTGGACGGAGTGCTACGTCGAGCTGCTGCGGCGGATCACCGCCGACCCGGACGCGCTCATCGGGGACATCGACCTGGTGCCCGCGGCGATGCGCGAGCGGCTGCTCGCCGGTTCCGCCGGGCCCGCGGCCCCCGCCCCGCTCCCGCTGCCCGCGATGGTGTCCCGGCAGGCGGCGCTCACCCCCGGCGCCCCGGCCCTGGAGGGACCGGACCGCGCCCTGAGCTACGCGGAACTGGACGACCGGGTGGCCCGGCTGGCGGGCCGTCTGGCGGAGCTCGGGGCGGGCCCGGGGCGGATCGTCGCCCTGGCCCTGCCGAGGGGCGGCGACTGGCCGGTCGCGGCGCTGGCGGTGCAGCGCGCCGGGGCCGCCTACCTGCCCGTCGATCCCGCCCACCCGGCCGAGCGGATCCGCCGGGTGCTGGCCGAGGCCGCGCCGGTCCTGCTCGTCACCGAACCGGGCGGCACCCCGCCCGGGGCCGGGGTGCCGGTGCTGGTCCTGGACGCCGAAGCCTGGTCCGGCGAGCCGCTGCCGCCCGGCGGCCCGGCACCGCACGACCTCGCGCACGTGATCCACACCTCGGGCTCCACCGGCGCCCCGAAGGGAGTGCTGGTCACCCACGCCGGGGTGGCCGCGCTCAGCCGGAGCCTGGTGGACGGGGCCGGTGTGGGTCCGGACAGCCGGGTGCTCCAGCTCGGGCCGCCCTCCTTCGACATCTCCGTAGGCGAGATGTGCCTGGCCTTCGGCTCGGGCGGCACCCTGGTGCTGCCGGGGCCCGGGCCACTGGTCGGCGAGGAGCTCGGCACGGTCCTGGCCGAGCGGCGGATCTCCTGCACGTTCGTCCCGCCGTCGGTGCTGGCGACCGTACCGAGCGGGACGTATCCGGATCTGCGCGCGGTCCTGGTCGGTGCGGAGTCCTGCCCGCCGGAGCTGGTGGCCCGCTGGGCGACGGACGGGCGGCGGTTCCACAACGCGTACGGGCCGACCGAGTCGACCGTCGTCTCCACCGTCTCCGGGCCGCTGGCCGCCGACGGCACGGTGCCGCCCATCGGCACCCCGGTGGCGGGCACCGCCGCCTATGTCCTGGACGAACGGCTCCGCCCGGTCCCGGCCGGGGCGGGCGGCGAGCTGTACCTGGCGGGACCCGCGCTGGCCCGGGGCTACCTGGGGCGCGCGGCCCTCACCGCCGAGCGGTTCGTCGCCGATCCGTACGGTCCGCCCGGCAGCCGCATGTACCGCACCGGCGACCTCGCCCACCGCGACGACAGCGGCACGACGTACTACCTGGGGCGCGGCGACGAGCAGGTGAAGCTGCGCGGCCTGCGGATCGAGCCGGGCGAGATCGCCGCCGCGCTCACCGAGCACCCCGATGTGGAGCGGGCGGTGGCCGTCGTCCGCGACGACCTGGGCGGCGCCGCGCAGCTCGTCGCGTACGCGGTGCCCGCGCGGGGGGCCCGCATCGACGAGGACGCGCTGCTGCTGCACGCCTCGGGGCGGCTGCCCGCGGCGATGGTGCCGGCCGCAGTGGTGGTGCTGGACGCGCTGCCGCTGTCGTCGCACGGCAAGCTCGACCGGGCGGCGCTGCCCGCCCCCGCCGTACGGGCCGACGGCGCGGTCCGGCTCCCCGGATCGGCGCGCGAGGAGATCCTCTGCGGTCTCTTCGCGGAGCTGCTGGGCCTCGGACAGGCCGGTGCGGACGACGACTTCTTCCGGCTCGGCGGGGACAGCATCATGGCGATCCAGCTCGCCGCGCGGGCCCGGACCGCCGGTCTGGTGATCTCCCCGCACGACGTGTTCACCGTACGCACCCCGGCCCGGCTGGCCGTGCTGGCCCGTACGCCCGAGGGCGAGGGCGAGGAGGCGGCGGACACCGGGACCGGGCGGCTGCCGCTGACCCCGGTGATGCACTGGTGGCGCGAACAGGTCCGGGACACCGCGGCGTTCACCCAGTCCATGCTCTTCCCGCTGCCGGCCGGCACCGGCCTCGCCGCGATCCGGGAGGCGCTCCGCGCGCTGGCCGGGCGGCACGCCGCGCTGCGGATGCGCCTGGTGCGCGGGGAGGACACCGGCTGGGAGCTGGAGGTGCCCGAGGAGGACACGCCCGGCGAGCCCCCGGCGGTCCGGCTGGCCGTGGACGCGGACACCGATCTCCACGCCCGGGCCACCGAACTGGCCCGGACGATTCCCCTGCGGCCCGAGCACGGCGAGATGATGCGGGCGGTGTGGCTCGATCCCGGTTCCGGCCGTCCCGGCGCCCTGCTGCTGGTCGTGCACCACCTGGCCGTGGACGGCTTCTCCTGGCGGGTCATCGGACAGGAGCTGTCCGCCGCGCTGGAGGGGCGAGGCGGGGACGGGGCCGTGGCCGCGAGGAGCGCCTCGTTCGCCAGGTGGTCCCGGCTGCTCTCCCGCGAGGCAGCCCTGCGACACGGCGAACTGACCTGGTGGACAAGGCAGTTGGTGGACAATTCGGCCCGGCTGACCGACGGCCCCGCAGTGGGCGGCAAGCGGCGGACCATCACCTTCGACCTCGCCCCGGCACTCAGCCACAGCGTGCTCTCCACCCTGCCGGCCGCCTTCAACTGCCGCCCCGACGCGGTGATGCTGACCGCCCTGGCCTCGGCCGCGGTCCGGCGGCGGGGCACCGGCTCGGCGCTCGCCGTCCATCTGGAGGGCCACGGCCGGGAGAATGTCTCCGCCCCGGTGGACGTCTCCGGCACCGTCGGCTGGTTCACCACCCAGTACCCCGTACGTCTGGACCTCGGCGCCGCGTCGGTGACCCCCGGCGGACGGCCCGGCGAGGCCCTGAAGAACGTCAAGGAGCAGCTTCGGGCGGTGCCCGGCGGCGGACTCGGCTGGGGCCTGCTGCGCTACCTCGACCCGGAGCACGGCCCGGCGCTCGCCGCCCTCCCCACACCCGATGTCCGGTTCAACTACCTGGGGCGGTTCGCCGGGGGCGACACCTCGGGCGGGCGGCTGCTCGAACCCGACCCGGACGCCGTGCCGCTGGCGCACACCCTGGAGGTGGATGTGCTGGCCCGTGAGGAGAACGGCGAGCCGGTGGTGGAGGCCAGCTTCTCGTACCCGGCGGGGGCGTTCACCGAGGACGGGATACGGGCGCTGGCCGGGGCGTGGACCGAGGCGCTCGGCGTGCTCGCGGACCAGTGCGGGCCGGACGGCGGGGCGGCGCAGAGCCCGTCCGACTTCCCGCTCGTCGACCTGACCGGCGACCAGCTGGAACTGCTCGGCCAGGACATGGACTTCGACGGCCTCGACGACGGCTTCGACACGGACCCCGACGGCACACCGTCGGGCACCCGCGGCTCCACCGACGACGAGGAGCCGGGACGATGAACACGCGCATCGCGGACGTGCTGCCGCTCTCCCCGCTCCAGGAGGGCCTGCTCTTCCAGGCGGCCCGGGAGACCGCGGGCCCCGACCCCTACCTGGTGCAGGCCCGCTTCGAGACCGGCCCCTCGGTCACCGCGACGGCGGCCCGGGAAGCGGTCACCGCGCTCCTGGACCGGCACCCCAACCTGCGGGCCTGCTTCCGTCACGAGCGCCTGGACCGGCCGGTCCAGGTGGTGCCGAAGTCGGTCCGGGTTCCTTGGACCGAGGTGGACCTGACGGGCCTGGCGCCGGACGCGGCACGGGCGCGCACCGAGGAGGTGCTGCGCGAGGACGCCGGGCTCCGCTTCGACCTGGCCCGCCCGCCGCTGGTCCGGGCCACGTTCCTGCGGCGGGCGGACGGCGCCGAACTGGTCGTTTCGTTCCACCACATCCTGCTGGACGGATGGTCGATGGCGGTCGTCGAACGCGATCTGGCCGCGCTCGTGACGGGCGGCTCGCTGCCGCCCGCCACGCCCTACCGGGACTATCTGGTGTGGCTGGGCGGCCAGGGCCGGCACAAGGCCGAGGCCGCGTGGGCCGAGTCCCTGGAAGGTCTGGAGCACCCCGCGCTGCTCGCCCCGTCCGGGCCGGACACGGTGTCCGACCGGGCCCGGCAGTGGCTGTCGGCCGAGCTCACCGCGACACTGACCCGGCGGGCCGCCGACACCGGCGTCACACTGAACACCCTGGTCCAGGTCGCCTGGGCGCTGGTGCTGGCCCGGCTGACCGGCTCGCGCGACCTGGTCTTCGGCGCGGTCGTCTCCGGACGCCCGCACGATCTGCCCGGTGTCGAGTCCATGGTGGGCCTGTTCATCAACACCCTGCCGGTGCGGGTGCGGCTGCGGGACGGCGAGCGGGTGGAGGAACTGCTGCGCCGCGTCCAGGACGAGCAGTCCCGGCTGCTGGAGCACCACCACGCGCGCACCGCCGAGGTGCAGCACGCCGTGGGTGCCGGTGAACTCTTCGACTCGGTCGTGGCCTTCGAGAACTTCCCCCGCGGTGTCCGGGCCGACGACGAGGGCCCCGGTGCCGTCCGGCTGGCGAAGGTGGCCGACGCGACGCACTACCCGGTCACGGTCGCGGCGGTCGTCGAGGAGGGGCTGCTCCTGTCGGTGAGCTGCCGCCGGGGGATCTCCGCCTCCGACGTCGGCGCGCGCCTGGCGCACGTGCTGGAGCAGCTCGCCGGTCCGCCCGGCGCGGTGGTGGACTCCCTCGACGCCCTGCCCCCGGCGGAGCGGGACCGGCTGCTGGCGCTGGCCGACGGCCCGGTCCGGGAGCCCGCCGCCCCGGCCGGCCTGGCCGAGCGGTTCGCCGCACAGGCGGCCCGTACCCCCGGCGCCCCGGCCGTGGACACGGACGGCGAGGTCCTCCGCTACGCGGAACTCGACGCGGCCTCCGACCGGCTGGCCGCGCGGCTCGTCCGGGCGGGCGTGGCACCGGGGCGCACCGTGGCCCTGCTGCTGCCCCGTTCCGCCGCACTGGTCGTGGCGCAGCTCGCGGTCCTCAAGGCGGGTGCCTGCTGGCTCCCCCTCGATCCGGCGCACCCGGCGCCGCGACTGGCCCGGCTGATGGCGGCGGCGACACCCGCCCTGGTCCTCGTCGCGGGGCCGGACCCGGCCGCCGGGCGGCTGCCCGCCGGTACGCCGCTGCTGGACGTCACCGAGGAGTCCGCCACCGAGCCCTTCACCGCCGTCCCCGTCCCCGCCGGCTCCGCGGCGTGCGTGCTGTACACCTCGGGATCCACCGGGGAGCCCAAGGGGGTGGTGGTCCCGCAGCGGGCCATCGCCGAACTGGCCGCCGACACCCGCTTCGCGGGCGGTTCCCACACCCGGGTGCTGCTGCACAACCCGTACACCTTCGACGCCTCGACGTACGAGGTGTGGGTTCCGCTGCTGAACGGCGGGACGGTAGTCGTCGCCCCGGCCGGGGCGGTGACCCCCGAGCTGCTGGCGCGGGTGGTCCGGGAACGGGGGGTCACCGCGCTGATGCTCACCCCCGAACTGCTGCGCACCGTCGCGGAGATCGCGCCCGGCGCGCTGTCTGGGCTGCGCGAGGTGTGGTCCGGCGGCGACGTCCTCGCCCCGGACACGGTGTCCCGGATCCGGGAGCACTGCCCGGACACGGTGGTCGTCAACGGTTACGGCCCCACCGAGACGACCGTGTACGCCACCGCGCACACCGCCTCCGGGCACCCGGCGCACCGGCCGGGCGCCGTTCCCATCGGGCGCCCCCTGGACAACACCCGCGCCCGGGTGCTCGACGCGCGGCTGCGCCCCGTCCCGGCGGGCGCCACCGGTGAGCTGTACCTCGGCGGCACCGGGCTGGCCCTGGGCTACCTGGGCGGGCCGGCCGCCACGGCGGAACGGTTCGTCGCCGATCCGTACGGGCCGCCGGGCAGCCGGATGTACCGCACGGGCGACCTGGCGCGCTGGACGCCGGACGGGCTCCTGGAGTTCGCGGGCCGCGCCGACGACCAGGTCAAGGTGCGGGGGTTCCGGGTGGAGCCCGCCGAGGTGGAGGCCGTGCTGGCGGGGTGCCCCGGGGTGGCCCGGGCCGTCGTCGGTGCCCGGCGGGACGCGGCGGGCGGCAAGCTGCTGGCGGCCTGGCTGGTGACGGCCGGGCCGGCGGACCGGGCGGAGCCCTGGGAGCGGACGCTCGAGCGGGTGCGGGCGCACGCCGCGGCGCGGCTGCCCGCGCATCTGGTGCCGTCGCTGTGGACACGGATCGACGGGGTGCCGCTCACCCGGCACGGCAAGGCCGACCGGGCCGCGCTCCCCGACCCCGTACCCCGTACGGAGCCGGTGGCCCGGCGGGAGGCGGGCTCGGCGCGGGAACGGGAGCTGTGCGCGGTGTTCGGCACGGTGCTCGGTGTCCCCTCGGTCGGGCCGGACACCGACTTCTTCCGGGCGGGCGGCCATTCGCTCACCGCCCTGCGGCTGAAGTCGAAGATCGAGACGGTGCTCGGGGTCCGGCTGCCGGTCTCCGCCCTGTTCGACGCGCCGACCCCGGCCGCGCTCGCCGCCCTGCTCGACGCGGCGCCCGCCGGGCCCGCCGTCCCTACACCGCTGCGGGCCGCGGCCGGACGCCCCGCGCGCACGGCACCGGAACGGCCGCGCCACAACAGCCTGGAGCCGGTGCTCACCCTGCGCACCGGCGGCCGTCGCACCCCGCTGATCTGTGTGCACCCCGGCCTCGGGCTCGGCTGGTCGTACGTGAACCTGCTGCCGCACCTGGACCCGGAGCGTCCGGTGCACGCCCTGCAGAGCCCGGCCCTGCTCTCCGGGGTGGAACGGCTCCCGGACACCCTGCACGCGTTGGCGGACCAGTACCTGGAGAGCGTGCGTGCGCTCCGGCCGAGGGGGCCGTACCTGCTCGTCGGCCGGTCCTTCGGGGGGCCGCTCGCCTACGAACTGGCGGTGCGGCTGCGCCGGGCGGGCGAGGAGGTCTCGATGCTCGCCGTGGTGGACGCCATGCCGATGCCCGAGGAGAGCCGGGACACCGCGCCGGACCCCGCCGCCGTCGAGGACGAGATGCTGCGCATCCTGCACCACTCGCACGCGCCGGGAGTACCGGTGCCCGACGGCCCGCTCACCCGGGACGCCCTGTTCGCCGCGGCCGGTCGGGGCGCCTTCGACGGGCTGACCGGCCGGCAGCTGCACACCCTGGTCGACACCGGGGCGCACCACTCCCGGCTGGTGCGGGAGTGGCGGCCGTCCGGCTACGACGGGGCGCTGACGCTCTTCTCCGCGACCCACGACGCCTGGCCGACCACGGCCGAGAAGACCGAGGCGTGGCAGCGCGTGACCGCCGCGCTCGACGTGCACGAACTGGACTGCGGTCACAGCGACGTACTCACTCCGGGCCCGGCGGCCGTGGTCGCCGAGGTTCTCGAATCCGCCCTCCGAGGGGACTGAAAGACATGACCGTCGACGCCGTCGATCTCATCGACCCGTATGCCGTGGAGGGCGTCGGGGACGAGGAGTACGAGTTCCCCGCCTCCGACGCGCAGAGCCGTCTGCTCGTCCTGGACCAGCTGAACCCGGGCTCGCCGCAGTACAACGTGCCGGTCGCCTTCACGGTGCGCGGCCCGTTCGACACCGCCGCGTTCGGGCGTGCCCTGGACGCGCTGGTGGCCCGGCACGAAGCGCTGCGGACCGTCTTCCGTACCGCCGGGGACGGCACCCCGGCACAGTGCGTCTCGGCCGTCGGCCGGGCAGCGTTCACGGTCCGCCGGAACGTTCCGGCCGACCGGGCGGACGCACAGGTGCGGGCCGGGGCCGCCCTCCCCTTCGACACCGGTACGGGGCCGCTGCTGCGCTGCACCGTATTCGCCGTCGACGACGGCAGTCACCGGGTGCTGCTGGTCGCCCATCATCTGGTCTGCGACGGCTGGTCGCTGAATCTGATGCTGGAGGGACTCTCCGAGGGGTACCGGGAGGAGGTGGCGGGCAGGACGTTCCGCCCGGTTGAGCCGCCGCTCCAGTTCCCCGACTACGCGGCCTGGCAGCGCGAACGCGCCGCCGACGGGGCGTTCGAGGCATCCGTGGAGCACTGGGTGGAGCTGCTGCGCGGCGCGCCGGCCACCACGGAACTGCCGCTGGACCGCCCGCGTCCGCCGGTCCGTACGGCCGCCGGGGGCACCGAGCGGTTCCTGATCGGCGCCGGGGTCAGGGAGCGCCTGGCCGAGGTGGCGGCGGTGCAGGGGGCGACCCCGTTCATGACGATGTTCGCCGCGTACGCCGCTTTCCTTTCCCGGCTCTCGGGCGGCGACGACCTGGTCGTCGGCTATCCGGCGGCGGGCCGGGAACGGCCCGAGCTCCAGGAGATGGTCGGGATGCTGACCAACACCCTGGCGATGCGGGTGGATCTGTCGGGCGACCCGTCGCTGGACGAGCTGACCCGCCGGGTCCGGGCCTCGATGCTGGCGGCGCGGCCGTATCTGGACGCGCCGTTCGAGGCGGTGGTCGACACCCTCGCCCCGGTCCGGGAGACCAGCCACGACCCGGTGGTGCAGGTGGCGCTCAGCTACGAGGACGAGGCCGAGCCGGTCCTGGCGCTGGCCGGGGCGAGCACCGAACGCCTCCCGCTGACCCTGGACACCGCCAAGTTCGACTTCCATCTGTTCATGGAACGGTGGGGCGAGGAGCTCGCCGCCCAGTTCATCTACCGCAGCGACCTGTTCGACGCCGCCACGGTCCGCCGCTGGACGGTCAACTTCCGTACGCTGCTGGACGGTCTGCTCGCCGACCCGTCGGCGCCGCTGTCCACCGTGGAGCTTGTGCCCGCCGACGAGGCCCGCCGGACGATCGCGGGCGCCGACCGTCTCGCCGAGGCCGCCGCGCCGGACCGGCTGGTGCCCGACCTGATCGCCGACCGGGCCGCCGAGCGGCCCGACGCCACCGCCCTGGTCTTCGGCGAACTCGAGCTCAGTTACGCCGAGTTGCTCTCCCGGGCCGACGCGCTGGCCGCCCGGCTGCGGGCCGCCGGGGTACGGCCGGGCTTCCGGGTCGGTCTGCTCCTGCCCCGCTCGGCCGATCAGGGCATCGCGGCCCTCGCCGTGCTGCGGGCGGGCGGCGCGTACGTCCCGCTGGACCAGGCCCACCCCGAGGCCCGGCTCCGCCACATGGTGACGGCCTCCGGCACCGGCCTCCTGATCACCGCCCGGGAGACCGCCGAGCGCGGCGAGGGCCTGGACGTGCCGTGCGTCCGGATCGACCGCCCGGCCGTCACCGACCCGCTGCCCCCGGCCGGCCTCCCCGGGGGCCGCACCGTGCCGGGCCCCGGGGACCTCGCGTACGTGCTGTTCACCTCGGGCTCCACCGGTGTCCCCAAGGGCGTCGCGATCGAGCACCGGGCGCTGCTCAACCTCACCCGTGCGGTCCGGCACGCCTTCCCGGTGAACGCCGACGACCGGGTGCTGCAGTTCGTCTCGTTCGGGTTCGACGTCGCCGTGTCCGACCTCTTCTTCCCCTGGGTGGCCGGGGCCGAGCTGCACGTCCCGAGGGAGGACGAGCGGATCGGCGAGGCCCTGCTGGAGCGGCTGCGGGACTCCCGGATCACCTATGTGTTCCTGCCGCCGTCCGCCGCGATGCTGCTGCCCGACCTGACCGGGCAGCTGCCCGAGCTGCGGACCGTCGCGGTCGGCGGCGAGGCCTGCCCGGCCGAGCTGGTCGAGCGGCTCGCCGCTCCCGGCCGCCGGATCGTCAACGCGTACGGGCCCAGCGAGGTGACCGTCTACGCGACCACCGGCGACCTCTCCCCCGGCGAGCCCGTGGTGCTCGGCGGGGCGGTGCCCGGCTCCCGGGTCTATGTGCTCGACGAGCGGCTGCGCCCGGTCCCCGCCGGGGTCGCCGGCGAGATCTACGTGACCGGCGCCTCGCTCGGGCGGGGGTACATCGGCCGCCCGGCCCTGACCGCCGAACGCTTCGTCGCCGACCCGCACGGCGCCCCGGGCACCCGGATGTACCGCACCGGGGACCTGGGCCGGATCGACGCCCACGGCCTCATCCACTACCTCGGGCGCTCCGACCTCCAGGTCAAGCTGCGCGGTGTACGGGTGGAGCTCGGCGAGATCGAGACGCTGCTGGCGGGCGCGCCCGGCGTCGCCCTGGCCGCGGCCACCGTACGCGGCGAGGGCACCGCCCAGCGGCTGGTGGCGTACGTCGTCGGCCGGGACGGGCAGGCTCCGCCGGACGCGGAACTGCGCGCCCATCTCGCCCGGCGGCTGCCCGGGTCGATGGTGCCCGAGGTGTTCGTGCGCCTGGACGAGATGCCGCTGAGCAGTAACGGCAAGATCGACCGGGCCCGGCTCCCGGAGCCCGCCACCGTGCAGTGCCTCCCCGACGGTTCGACCAGCGTCGCGGGCACCCCGACCGAACAGCTGGTGGCAGGCCTGTGGTCCCGGGTCCTCCACGTCGAACTCGTCGCCGTCACCGACCACTTCTTCGACCTGGGCGGCAATTCGATCCGCCTGCTGAGCGTCCTGTCCGCCCTGCGCGAGCTGGGCACGTACGGCGAGCTGAGCCTGGTCGACCTGTTCCGCCACCCCACCGTCAGCTCCCTGGCCGCGTTCCTCGACCGTTCGTCCGCCACGGCCGCCGGATCCGGGGCCGGGGCCCCCGCCACCGCACCTCCCGCCGACACGGCCGCCGCGCGCGGCGGTGACCGGCACGCACGGCGCACCGCCGCCGCCCGACGTATCAACTCCCGGAAAGGCTCCACACGATGACCGAGAACACCAGCGCCGCCGAGCCCCTCGCAGCTGATTCCGCGATCGCGGTCGTCGGGATGAGCGGCCGCTTCCCCGGCGCAGCCGACCTGGACACCTACTGGGCCAATCTGCTCGACGGGCTCTGCTCGGTGACCGACTTCACCGAGGAGGAGCTGATCGCCGACGGCGCCGACCCGCAGGAGGTGCGCGGCCGCGACTACGTACCGGCCAAGGGGCACCTCGCGGACGCGGACCGTTTCGACGCGGAGCTGTTCGGATTCAACCGCACCGAGGCGGCGGCCCTGGACCCGCAGCACCGGCTGCTCCTGGAGACGGCCTGGGCCGCGCTGGAGAACGCCGGCCGCAGCCCGCTCGGCGGCCCGGGCCGTACCGGGGTGTACGTCGGCGGCGGCCCGACCGAGCACATGCTGGCCGCGCAGACGAATCCGCGGCTCGCCGCGTCGATCGGCGCGCTCCAGGTCCGCATCCTCACCGACCGGGAGTTCCTCGCCCCGTGGCTCTCCTACCGGCTGGGGCTCCAGGGGCCGAGCATGACCGTGCAGACGGCCTGTTCGACCTCGCTGACCGCGGTGCACCTCGCGGTGCAGTCGCTGCTGCTCGGCGAGTGCGACACGGCACTGGCCGGGGGCGTCGCCGTGGACGCGGTGCACAGGCGCGGCTACGTCCACCAGCAGGGCGGGATCTACTCGCCGGACGGCCGGTGCCGCCCCTTCGACGAGCGGGCCGGTGGCACCGTCCCGGGCAACGGGGTGGGGGTCGTCGTGCTGCGACGGCTCTCCGACGCGCTGGCCGACGGCGACCCGGTCCGGGCGGTCATCCGGGGCAGCGCCGTCACCAACGACGGGGCCGACAAGGTCGGGTTCACCGCGCCCGGCGTGGACCAGCAGACCGCGGCCGTGGTGGAGGCATGGACGGCCGCCGGGCTCGACCCGGCCGACGCCCAGTACCTGGAGGCGCACGGCACGGCCACCGCGCTCGGCGACCGGATCGAGGCCGCGGCGGCGACCGCGGCGTTCAAGGGGGCGCTCGGCACCGGGCGGATCGGGCTCGGCTCGGTGAAGTCGAACATCGGTCACCTGGACGCGGCGGCGGGCGTCGCCGCGCTCATCAAATCGGTGCTCATGCTGGAGCACGCGACCCTGGTGCCCAACGCCGACCCCGGCCGCCCGCACCCCGAACTCGGCTTCGACGACTCGCCGTTCCACCTGATCGAGCGGGCGGCCGGCTGGCCGGAGCCGGAGCACGGTCCGCGGCGCTCCGGGGTGAGTTCGGTGGGCATCGGCGGCACCAACGTGCACGTGGTCCTGGAGGAGGCGCCGCCGCGGACCGCCGGTGACCCGGACGCCGGGGACGGGGCGGAGGTGCTGCTGCTGTCCGCCCGTACCCGTCAGGACCTGTCCGCGGTGGCCGAGCGGCTGGCGAAGGCCCTGCGGGCGCCGGACGCGCCGTCCCTCGCCGACACCGCGTACACCCTGCACCGGGGCCGTGCCCCGCTGGCCGTGCGCGGCTACGTGCGGGCCGGGGACCGGGCCCGGGCGGCACAGCTGCTGGACGGGATCGCCTCGGGCGGCCGGGCCGGTGCGGGCGGGGCCGACCCGCTGGGCGAGGCGTGGCTGGCCGGCGAGGCGGTGGTGCGGGAGGGCGGCGGCCGCCGGGTCGCGCTGCCGTCGTACCCCTTCGCCGGGGAGAGCCACGGCGCGTACCGGCTGGGCGCGGCGGCGCCGGGCGGGCAGGAGCCGGAGGGGCGCGACACCTCCGGCGGCCTGGAGCAGGGCGTACGCGCGCTGCTCGCCGAGGCCCTGGGGCTGGCGGACGCCGACGACCCGGAGATGACGTACTTCGCGGCGGGCGGCGACTCGCTGACCGCCGTCCACCTGGTCGGCTGCCTCCGGGACGACTTCGGTCTCGACGTCCCCGTCACGCTGTTCCTGGAGCAGCTGACGCTGCACGAGATGGCCCGGCAGATCATCGCGACCGGCGAGGGCGACGACTCCCTCGACGCCCTGCTCTCGGAGTTCGAGGCGGAGTGAGCACCGCCGGTACGACGGGCTCGGCCCCGACCCGGAAGGGGGT
>NZ_JBHJQP010000117.1:0-26669 GCF_042262625.1 Streptomyces sp. NPDC056347
GGTGTCGCGGTCCGGCGGGCCTTCGTACGGGCGGTGGCGGGGTCAGCCGCGGCGGCCGGCCAGCTTCCAGGCGGCGGGCAGCGCGCCCATCGCGAGCGCGGCCTTCAGCGCGTCGCCGAGCAGGAACGGCACCAGGCCCGCCGCGATCGCGGCGCTCGCCGACATGCCGGTGGACAGCGCCAGGTACGGGACGCCGACCGCGTAGATGATCGCGGAGCCCAGCACCATCGTGCCCGCGGTGCGCAGCACGGAGCGGTCGCCGCCGCGGCGGGCGAGGCCGCCGACCACGGCGGCGGCGAGCAGCATGCCGAGGACGTAGCCGAAGGACGGGAAGCCCATGCCGGAGGTGCCCTCGGAGAACCACGGCACGCCCGCCATGCCGATCAGCGTGTAGACCGCGAGGGAGAGGAAGCCGCGGCGGGCGCCGAGCGCGGTGCCGACCAGGAGCGCGGCGAAGGTCTGGCCGGTGACCGGGACCGGGGAGCCGGGGACCGGTACGGCTATCTGGGCGGCGATGCCGGTGAGCGCGGCGCCGCCGAGGACCAGGGCCGTGTCGACGGCGTAACGGTGCCGGGCGGCGGGGAGCAGGTCGGCGAGGACCGCTCCGGTACGGGCAGGGGCGGCGGCAGCAGTGCTCATCGGGACTCCGCGGGGGTGAGGGCAGACGGGGACAGGGTGAGCCCGACGTTAGCCCACGGGTCAACGCCCGATCACCGTCTGTGGCCCACAAAGCGGTGACGGAGCCGTTGGTGGGGTCCGCACAAAGGACGGCGCTCAACCCCAAGGCGGCGTGATGCTCGTCACTGGAGGTGGGGGCGGATCGGCCTCGATTCGGCGGGGCGCGATGACCGGGACGGACTGTAGGTTCTCACCAAATTCACCGGAGGCCTCCCCTCCGCCGGTACGCACGGTCGCCCGCACGCGGCCGGACGGGCACTTGGCGTGAACGGGCTGTCCGTATAGCGGACGGTGGTTCCGTGGCGGCGGGCCCGCGCCCAGACTGTTCGCGCAGGTCCCCCCACGTGTCACCTAGTGAACAGAGCACGTCCATGTCGCGGAAAGCCGTGTCTCCCCCCACCGGTTCCCCCTCCCCCGCCCCTGCCCCCGGCCCCGGCACCGGGACCGGTGCGGCTCTCGGCCACGGGCTCAAGCAGCGCCATCTCTCGATGATCGCCCTCGGCGGGGTCATCGGGGCCGGGCTCTTCGTCGGCTCGGGCGCGGGCATCGCCGCCGCGGGGCCGTCGATCATCATCGCGTACGCGGTCTCCGGGCTGCTGGTCATGCTGGTGATGCGGATGCTCGGGGAGATGTCGGCGGCGAACCCGGTCTCCGGTTCCTTCTCCGTGCACGCCGAGCGGGCGATCGGGCCCTGGGCCGGGTTCACCGCGGGCTGGGCGTTCTGGGTGCTGCTCTGTGTGGCCGTCGGCCTGGAGGGCATCGGCGCCGCGAAGATCGTCACGGGCTGGCTGCCCGGCACCCCGCAGTGGGCCTGGGTCGCGCTGTTCATGGTGATGTTCCTGGGCACCAACCTGGCCTCGGTGAAGAAGTTCGGCGAGTTCGAGTTCTGGTTCGCCTCCCTCAAGGTCGTGGCGATCACGCTGTTCCTGGTGCTGGGGGTGCTGGCGGTGCTGGGTCTGCTGCCCGGCACCGACGCCCCGGGCACCAGCAACCTCAGCGGTGCGGGCGGCTTCCTGCCGAACGGGGCCGAGGGCCTGGTGATCGGGCTGCTCGCCTCCGTGTTCGCGTACGGCGGGCTGGAGACCGTGACGATCGCGGCGGCCGAGTCGCAGGACCCGGTGCGCGGGGTCGCCAGGGCCGTGCGTACGGCGATGTGGCGGATCGCGCTCTTCTACGTCGGCTCGATGGCGGTCGTCGTGACGCTGGTCCCGTGGGACGACCCGAAGGTCGTGAAGGTCGGCCCGTTCTACGCGGCCCTGGACCACCTCGGCATCAACGGCGCGGCGGAGATCATGAACGTGGTGATCCTGGTCGCCCTGCTCTCCGCGATGAACGCCAACATCTACGGCGCCTCGCGGATGGCCTGCTCGCTGGTGGGGCGCGGTCAGGGCCCGGCGCGGCTCGGCCGGATCACCTCGGGGGTGCCGCGCACGGCGGTGCTGGTCTCGTCCGGCTTCGGGTTCCTGTGCGTGCTGCTCAGCTACTGGCGCCCCACCGACGTCTTCCCGTGGCTGCTCAACATGGTCGGCGCGGTGATCCTGGTCGTCTGGATCTTCATCGCGGTCTCCCAGCTGATCCTGCGCAGGCGGCTGGAGCGGGAGGCCCCCGAGAAGCTGGTGGTACGGATGTGGCTCTTCCCGGGGCTGACGGTGGTGGCGCTGCTGGCGATGGCGGGCGTCTTCGTGCTGATGCTGCGCCAGCCGGGCACCCGGGACCAGCTGGTGGCCTCGGGCGCCCTGACGCTGGTGCTCGCGGTCGTCGGCCTGGTACGTCAGCGGCGGGCGGCGGGGGCGGTCAGGAGCTGAGGGCGCAGGGCACGTTGAGGGAGAGCAGCGCGGCGCCCTCGGGACCGAGCCGTACCTCGCTGACCGCGGCGTTCAGCAGCCTCGGCAGAACGCGGCGGTAGCTGCCCGGCGGGATCGACAGCAGCTCGCACAGCACGAGCCGGAGCAGGGTGTTGTGCGCGACGACGAGCACCCGCTGCCCGGGGTGCCAGGCGGCGATCCGGCGCAGCGCCGCCGTTCCCCGGGCGGCCGCGGCCCGGGGGTCCTCGGCCCCGGGGAAGGGGTGGGCCACCGGGTCGGCGCGGTACTCCCGGGCCCGCTCGGGCTGCTCGGCCGCGAACTCCGCCAGGGTGCGCCCCTCCACCTCGCCGAAATCGCATTCGCGCAGGTCGTGCTCGCGCCGGGGAGTGAGCCCGAGCGCCTCGCAGGCGGGCCGCGCGGTCGCGACCGCCCGGCCGACCGTGGAGGTCCACACCGCGTCGACCCCGTTGCGTGCCGCCCAGGCGCCGAGCTGTTCGGCCTGGCGGCGGCCCTCCTCGGTGAGGGCGATGTCGCTGACCCCGGCGTAGCGGTTCTCCGCGTGCCAGACGGTCTGCCCGTGGCGGGCGAGCAGCAGGGTGGCCGGGGCGGTGGTCATGGTGTCTCCGTTCGGGTGCGGGCGGTCACGGGTACGGGCGGCCGTCGCGGGTGGTCGTGCGCGGGCGGCCCCGGGGTGCTGCTCCGCGCGGGTGGTCATGGGTGGCGCTGCGCGCGGGTGCGGGCGTGGGCGGCGGCCCGGGCGGGCAGCCAGCCGCGCCGCTCCAGCTCGTCCACCAGAGTGACGTAGGGCTCGGTGTACCACGCCGTGCGCGCCGGATCCGGGTGCAGCACGTGCCTCAGCCGCACCATCCGCCCCGCCGCCGCCTGCAGGCTGCGCGCGCCGCCCGCCCCGTAGGCCGCCAGGACCGCCATGCCGAGGGCGGGCTCGCTGTACCGCGGGATGCACACGGACCGGCCCAGGATGTCGGCGCGCAGCCTGCTCCAGTGACCACTGCGCACCGCGCCGCCGGTGAAGGTGAGCCGGTCGTGCACCTGGGCGCCGAGCAGTTCCAGGTAGTCGAGGCAGAGCCGCTCCACCAGCCCCACCCCGGTCAGCAGGGCCGCCCAGTGCTCGGCGTCCGAGGCGGGCTCGCCGAGCAGGAAACCGGTCGCCCCCGGCGCCACGAACGGGAACCGCTCCCCCGTCGCCACCAGCGGGTACGCCACCACCCGGGCCGGTTCGCACGCCCGGGCCGCCTCGTCCATCCGGGCCGGGTCCACCCCCGGGAAGGCAGCCGCCAGCGCCCCGCCGCCGACCCCGGAGGCCCCGCCCGGCAACCAGCTGCCGTCCGGCGCCCGGTGGCTGTACACCACCCCGGCCGGGTCCTCGACGGGCGAGGAGGTCACCCCCTTGAGGACCAGCGTCGTCCCGAGCACCGAGTTCCAGGAGCCGACGGTGAGCGAGCCGGAGGCGAGCTGGGCCGCGCAGCCGTCCGTCATCCCGGCCACCAGCACCGTGCCCGCCGGAATCCCGGTCTCCTCGGCGGCCGCCCGGCCCACCTCGCCGATCCGGGTGCCGGGCCGCACCACGTCCGGGAAGGGCGCGTCCGGCAGGCCGAGCTCCGCGAAGCGGCGCCGGGGCCACTCCTCCCGTGCCAGGTCGTAGCCGGTCTTCAGGGCGTGGCTGGAATCGGTGGGCAGTGGCCTCCCGGCGAGCCGGGTCAGCACGTAATCGGCCTGATGGGTGATCCGTACCGCGCCGTCCGCCGCGCCCGCGCCGTACTCCCGCAGCAGCCGCATCGCCCGGGGCAGTGCCCAGCTCGGCGGGGCCCCGGCCCGGGACGCCTCCGCGACGGCCCGCCCGTCGTCGTACATCACGCCGGGGGTCAGCGGGTTGCCCGCCCGGTCGGCCAGCAGGACGGTGCCGGAGGTGGCGCAGACGGCCAGCGCGCGCGGGGCGGGGGCGTCGCGCAGCGCCTGCCGGGTGGCCGCGCACAGGGCGGTCCACCAGTCGGGGGGCCGCTGCTCGTGCCGCACGCCCTCGCGACTGCCGGTGAGCGGGGCAGCGCCGCTGCCGAGGATCTCACCGCGGTCTCCCGCCACCACCGCCCGGACGCTCTGCGTGCCGAGATCGATGCCCATCCACATATCGGCCCCCTCTGTGAACTTCTCACTTTGCACCGAGAAATTCTGTCGCGCGAGGGATTGACGGCCAACTTGTGCTGTTACAAGCTCTGTTAACCAGTCGATTCACGGTGTGAACGGTCCCTCTCCCGCTCCGGCCGACCCGTGGAGGTCACGGATGGACATGCGTGCGCGCGATCGGCGGCGGCTGCTCGCCCTGGGCGGGGCCGCGGCGGCCACCCCGCTGCTGGCCGCCTGCGGTACCGGCTTCGGCGGCGGTGGCACGAAGGGCGGCGGCTCCGCGGCCGACGAGATCACCGGCTCCTTCGACTGGAAGCGGGCCAAGGGCCGAAGGATCCGGGCGCTGCTCAACAAGCACCCGTACACCGAGGCACTGATCGCCGACCTGAAGGCGTTCACGGAGAAGACCGGGATCGAGGTCGTCCACGACGTCTTTCCCGAGGACAACTACTTCGACAAGCTGACCGTGGACCTCTCCAGCGGGCGCGCCTCCTACGACGTGTTCATGCTCGGCGCGTACATGGTGTGGCAGTACGGGCCGCCGGGCTGGCTGGAGGACCTCGGCCCCTGGATGCGCAACGAGTCGGCGACCGGGGCGGAGTGGGACCGGGAGGACTTCTTTCCCAGCCTCCTCTCGGCCGACCAGTGGTCCCTGAAGGCGGGTGCGCCGCTCGGCCGGGGCGGGCAGTACGCGCTGCCGTGGGGCTGGGAGACCAATGTCGTCGCGTACAACACCGAGGTGTTCGGGAAGCTGGGGCTGAAGCCCGCCGAGACCTTCGACGAGCTGCGCGAGACCGCCGGGGCGATCACCCGCCGGGCGCCGGGGGCGGGCTTCGAGGGGATGTACGGGGTCGCGGTGCGCGGCTCGCGCAGCTGGGCGACGATCCACCCCGGCTTCATGACGATGTACGCCCGCAACGGGCTGAAGGACTTCACCGTCGAGGGCGGGAAGTTGCGGCCCGCGATGAACTCCCCGGAGGCGGTCGCCTTCACCCGGGACTGGGCGGAGATGGTCAGGAAGGGCGGCCCGCCGTCCTGGACCTCGTACACCTGGTACCAGTGCTCCAGCGACCTCGGGGCGAAGAAGGCGGGGATGCTGTTCGACGCGGACACCGCCGCCTACTTCCAGGCGGTGAAGGGGGCCTCGCCCGCCTCCGGGAAGATCGCCTTCCACCCCGGTCCCAGGGGTCCGGGCGGCTCGCTCGACACGAACATGTGGATCTGGTCGCTGGGCATGAACGCGAAGAGCCGCGAGAAGTCCGCCGCCTGGCTGTTCCTCCAGTGGGCGACCGGCAAGGAGCATCTGCGCAAAAGCGCGATCGAGCACAACCACATCGACCCGGTACGGAAGTCGATCGGCCAGGACGCCGCGTACAAGGAGAAGATGCGGACGATTCCGGGCTTCCTCGACACCTTCGAGGCGGTGGTGGACCGGACCCGTATCCAGTTCACCCCGCAGGAGCAGTTCTTCGACGCGACGACCTCCTGGGCGGCCGCGCTCCAGGAGATCTACGGCGGGAAGAACGCCTCGTCCGTGCTGAACGGCCTGGCCGGCGACCTGGCCGCGAAGGTCGGCTGACCGGTGCCGGGGGTGCGGGACGTACGGGTGGTTCCCGCCCGGCGCCGGGCGCTGCGGCCGTATCTGCTGGTCGTGCCCGCGCTGCTGCTGACCGGCGGCATCCTCTACCCGTTCGGGCTCGGCCTCTACTACACGGTGTTCGACTTCGCGGCGAGCAGACCGCGGCCGGACCTGGTGGGCGTCGAGAACTACCGCCGGATCCTCACCCAGCCGGCGTTCTGGGACTCGGCCCGGGTGACGGTGGCGTACGCGGTCGGAGCGGCGGCGGTCGAGACGGTGCTGGGGGTGGCGGTGGCGCTGCTGCTGCACCGGTCGAGCCGGGTCGGCCGGGTGCTGGAGAAGATCCTGATCCTGCCGCTGATGATCGCGCCGGTGATCGCCGCGATCATGTGGAAGCTGATGCTCCAGCCCTCGGTCGGGGTCGTGAACCACCTGCTGGAGCCGTTGGGCCTCGGCGGGGTGCAGTGGACGGACACGCCGACGGGGGCGCTGTTGTCGTCGGTCACGGTGGACGTGTGGGTCTACACCCCGTTCGTCGCGGTGCTGGCGCTGGCCGGGCTGCGTTCGCTGCCCGCCTCGCCGTTCGAGGCGGCGGCGGTCGACGGGGCGGGCTGGTGGTTCACCTTCCGCCGCCTGACGCTGCCGATGCTCTGGCCGTACGTCCTGGTCGCCGTGATCTTCCGGTTCATGGACTCGCTGAAGGTCTTCGACATCATCTACGCGCTGACCGAGGGCGGCCCCGGTGACTCCACGATGGTGCTCCAGATCCGGGCGTATCTGGAGGCGATCCGCTTCCAGCGCTACTCGTTCGGGATCAGCTACATGATCGTGCTGTGGGCGGTGGTCTACCTGGTCACGATGGTGCTGGTGCGCTATCTGGGCCGGGTGCAGAGCCGGGCGGCGGAGGTGCCGGCGTGATCCGGGGCCGGGCCGTGGGATACGGCCTCGTGGTCCGGGACCGGGCCGTGGGACACGGCCTCGTGGTCCGGGACCGGGCCGTGGGACACGGCCTCGTGGTCCGGGGCCGGGCCGTGGGGGTGGCCGGATGAGGCGCCGGGTGCTCGCCGTCGTCGCCGATCTGGCGCTGATCGGCTACTTCCTCTTCTCCCTCTTCCCGGTCGCGTGGATGGCGGTCCTGTCGCTGAAACCGGCGAACGAGCTGTTCAGCACGTACTTCTTGTTCACCCCGACGCTCGACTCGTACCGCACGGTGCTGGGGGCCGGGGGCGATCAGGGGGTGCCGTTCCTCCGGTTCTTCGTGAACAGCCTCGTCGTGTCGCTGGGGGCGGTCGCGCTGTCGCTGGTGGTGGGGCTGCCCGCGGCGTACGCCGCCGCGCGGTGGCGGTTCCGCGGCTCGGAGAACCTGATGTTCACCCTGCTCTCGTTCCGCTTCGCACCCGAACTGACCGTGATCATCCCGCTGTTCGTGCTCTACCAGCAGCTCGGACTCTTCGACACCTATGTCGGCATGGTGTGGGTGCTGCAGCTGGTGACGCTGCCGCTGGTCGTCTGGATCATGCGTTCGTACTTCCAGGACCTCTCCCCCGAGCTGGAGCAGGCGGCGCTGCTGGACGGATACACCCGTAAGCAGGCGTTCTTCCGGGTGGCGCTGCCGCTGGTGAAGCCCGGGATCGCGGCCGTCTCGCTGCTGGCGTTCATCTTCGCGTGGAACAACTTCGTCTTCCCGCTGATCCTCACCTCGTCGAGCGCCCAGACGGTGACGGTCGGCGCGCTGTCCTTCCTCGGCGGCGACCGTCCCAGGTACAACCTGACGGCCGCCGCCGCCCTGGTCTCGGTGGTCCCGCCACTGCTGCTGGCGCTGACCATCCAGCGGTACCTGGTGCGCGGGCTGTCGTTCGGGGCGGTGAAGTCGTGACCGGCCCGGCCGCCCTCGCGCTGCGCGGCGTCAGCAAGCGGTACGGGCGGAACCTCGCGCTCGACGGGCTGGACCTGGAGGTGGCCGAGGGCGAGTTCTTCTGTCTGCTCGGCCCGTCCGGGGCGGGCAAGACGACCACGCTCAAGACCGTCGCGGGCCTGGTCGAGCCGGAGGCCGGGACGGTCGAGCTGGGCGGCGTGGACATGGCGGGCGTGGAGCCGTACGACCGGGGCGTGGCCATGTGCTTCGAGTCGTACGCCCTCTACCCGCACCGCACCGTGTACGACAATCTCGCCTCCCCGCTCCGCTCGCCGCGCCACCGCCTCCCCGCGCACCTGGTGCGCGAGCGGATCGGGGAGGTCGCCGAACTGCTCGGGATCGGGGCCCTGCTGGACCGGCCGGTGGCGCGGCTCTCCAACGGGCAGCGGCAGCGGGTGGCGCTCGGCCGGGTGCTGGTGCGCCCGGCCCGCGCGTTCCTGCTGGACGAGCCGCTCTCCCACCTCGACGCGAAGCTGCGCCAGACGATGCGGGCGGAGCTCCGGGCGATCGGCGCGGTCCGCGACACCACCACGCTGTACGTCACCCACGACTCGGTGGAGGCGCTGGCGCTCGGCGACCGGATCGGGGTGCTCCGGGACGGCCGCACCGTGCAGACCGGCACCCGCGAGGAGCTGTGGCACCGCCCGTACGACACGTTCGTCGCCCGGTCGTTCGGCCGCCCGCAGATCAATCTGCTGCCGGGCACGGTGACGGCCGAGGGCGGTGTCCGGGCGCCGGACGGGGCGTACGAGCTGCCGCTGCGGGTCCCCGTGCCTCCCGGCACCGAGGTCCAACTGGGCCTGCGGCCGCGGGACGTCGCCCTCGGAGCACCGTCGCCCGGTACCGCGTACGGGCTCTTCGGCACCGTCCACGTCACCGAGCTGCTTGGCCGGGCCACCGAGGTCACCGTCCGGATCGGCGGGCAGCGGCTCTCGTTCGTCGTGCCGCGCGCCGAGGCGGCGGGCCTGAGCCCCGACCGTCCCGTCCGGCTGACCGTACGGCCTGAGAGTCTGCTGCTGTTCGAGGCCGACCGGCCGGCACGTCCAGGACGAAGGATCAGCACGTGAGCAACGTTCCGCAGCGGGGTCCCGCCCCGCGCCAGGCATCCATAGCCGAGTACGTCCTCGCACAGGGCGAGGTGAGCGCCGCCGAGCTGGCGGAGCGCTTCGACGTGAGTCTGATGACCATCCACCGCGATCTGGACGAGCTGGAGCGGCAGGGCATCGTCCGCAAGTTCCGCGGCGGGGTCACCGCCCAGCCGTCCGGGGTCTTCGAGTCGAACGTCTCCTACCGGCTGAAGACGATGCGGGCGGAGAAGGCCGCCGTCGCCGAGCGGGCGCTGAAGCTCATCGAGCCGGGCATGGCGGTGATGCTGGACGACTCGACGTCGACGCTGGAGATAGCGCGCCGGCTGCGCTCCATCACCCCGCTGACCGTCGTCACCAACTTCCTGGAGGCGATCAATCTGCTGTCGCAGGAGCGGGGCATCCATCTGATGGGCCTGGGCGGGGACTTCGATCCGCTGCACTCCTCGTTCCTCGGCGTGTCGTGCGTGGAGGCGGTGCAGTCGCTCCAGGTCGACATCTGCTTCACCTCCACCTCCGCGGCGTCCGGCGGCTTCGCCTACCACCAGGAGCAGCACATCATCTCCGTGAAGCGGGCGATGCTCGACTCGGCGAGCCGCAATGTGCTGCTGCTCGACCACTCGAAGCTGGGCCGGGTCGCCCTGCACCGGCTGGCCCCGCTCTCCCGCTTCGACCTGCTGCTGGTCGACGACGGGGCCTCGCCGCGGGCGCTGCGCGAACTGGACGAGCACAAGGTGCCCTACGAGGTCTGCCCCACCGGCCGCTCCGCCGGTGCGGAGGGCGGCGACGACGGATGACTCCGGGACGGCGAGGCGGCGATGACGTGTGACTGAAGCGGCGAGGCGCCGATCGGGTACGACGGGTACGACGAGGGCGGTGCGACGCCCGGCGGGCACGACCGGAACGGCGCGACGCCCGGCAGGCACGACCGGAACGGCGCGACGCCCGGCAGGCACGACCGGAACGGCGGTGGCCCGTGGCTGAACTGGCCCTGCGCGCGCTCCGCAAGACCTACACCGGGCGGGGCCGGGCTGCCGTCGAGGCCGTCCGGTCCCTCGACGTCGAGCTGCGCTCCGGCGAGCTGCTGGGGCTGCTCGGCCCGTCCGGCTGCGGCAAGTCCACGACCCTGCGGATGATCGCCGGCCTGGAACCGGTGACCGGCGGCGACATCCTGATCGGCGGCACGTCGGTGGCCGGGCTCCCGGCCCGGCGGCGCAACATCGGGGTGGCGTTCGAGAACTACGCGCTGTACCCGCCGCTGACGGTCGCCGGGAACCTGTCCTTCGGGCTCGCCGCCCGGGGCGGCCTGGGACGGGCCGAGATCCGCCGCCGGGTCGCGGGAATGGCCGGCCGCATCGGGATCACCGAGCTGCTGGACGCCCGCCCGGCCTCCCTCTCCAGCGGCCAGAAGCAGCGGGTCGCACTGGCCCGGGCACTGATCCGGGAGCCGGACGTGCTCCTCCTGGACGAGCCGCTCTCCCACCTGGACGCCAGCCAACGAGACGCCACCCGGCGCGAGTTGAAACGCATCCAGCGCGACAGCGGGCACACCGCCATCCTGGTGACGCACGACCAGGAGGAGGCCCTGTCGCTCGCCGACCGGATCGCGGTGATGCGGGACGGCGAGATCCAGCAGCTCGGCACGCCCGAGGAGATCTACGACGCCCCGGCGAACCTGTTCGTCGCCGACTTCGTCGGGGAACCGGCGGTCAACCTGCTGCCCGGCACCGCCGACGGCTCCGGCGGGGTGCGCCTCTCGGACACGGTCCGCGTCCCGGTGGCGCACCGGATCGCGGCGGGACGCGCGGTGGTGCTCGGCATCCGCCCAGAGGACCTGCGCCTGGACGACACTGGTCCACGGGCACGGGTCGCCGCCCACGAACCCCTGCTGGAATCCGGCATCGCCACGCTGTCCCTCGACGGGGTGGCGAAGCCGCTGGTCGTCGTGGTCGGTCCGGACGTACGGCTCGACCGGGACGACACCGTACGCATCACCGCCGACCCCCGGCACGTCCATGTCTTCGACGCCCAGACAGGAGACGCTCTGCGATGACCCGTTCCGAGACGGTTCGCCCGGTGACGAGGATTCTGCTCGCCGGTGACCACTTCGTCCGCAACTCGCTGCTCGCCGAGGCCCTGTACCGGGCACTGGGCCCGCTCACCGTGGAACCCCGGCTCGAGGAGCTGACCCTGCCCTGGCCGCTGGAGCCCTTCGGCCCCGTCGCCGAGGTGACCGAGGCGAGCGACGCCGAGGACGCGATGATCGCCGCCCTGGAGGGGGCCGAGGTGTGCGTGACCCAGATGGGCCCGTTCACCGAGAAGGTGCTGGCCGCCTCGCCCGGCCTCCGGCTGATCGTGGTCTGCCGGGGCGGCCCGGTCAACGTGAACGCCGCCGCCGCACGCGCCCGGGGCGTACACGTGTGCTTCGCGCCGGGGCGCAACGCGGCGGCGACCGCCGAGTTCACCGTCGGGCTGATGCTGTCCGCGCTGCGCCGCATCCCCGAGGCCCACCACGCCCTCGCCGCGGACGGCCGCTGGGACGCCACGCACTACACGTACGAGGACTGCGGCCTGGAGCTGGAGGACACCCCGGTCGGGCTGATCGGCTACGGCGCGGTGGGCAGCCGGGTGGCGCGGGTGCTGTCCGCGTTCGGCGCCCGGGTCGAGGTGTACGACCCGTATGTGCGGGGCGATGTGCACGGCATGCGGGCCGGTTCGCTGGAGGCGCTGCTGGCCCGTTCGCGGGTGCTCACCCTGCACGCCCGGCTGACCCCGGAGTCCCGGCATCTGATCGGGGCCCGGGAGCTGGCGCTGCTGCCGCGCGGCTCGGTGCTGGTGAACGCGGCCCGGGGCGCCCTGCTGGACACGGACGCGCTGTGCGACGCGCTGGACTCGGGGCAGTTGCGGGCGGCGGCGCTGGACACGTACGAGCAGGAGCCGCCGCCCCCCGGCTCGCGGCTCTTCCGTACCCCGAACCTCCTGATGACCCCGCACGTGGCGGGGGCCAGCCGGGCGGTCGCGGAGAAGGCGGCCCGGATCGCGGCGGCCGAGGTGGCCCGCTACGTGCGGGGCGAGCCGCTCGCCCACGCCCTCCGGGAGGAACGGTGACCATGACCGGAACCGGGCCGCGCTACATCGGCATCGACGTCGGCACCTCCGTGGTGAAGGCCGCGGCCTTCGGCCCGGACGGCCGCACCCTGGCCGTCGAGTCCCGCCCGGTGGGGCTGGCGATCCACGACGGGTGCGTGGAGCAGGACATGGACGAGGTGTACGGGGCGGTCGGCGAGGTACTGGCCGCGCTCGGCACCGACGGGGCGGAGTTCGCCGGGCTCACCGGCCAGGGCGACGGTGTCTGGCTGGTCGACGCGGCGGGCCTGCCGGTCCGCAAGGCGATCTCCTGGATGGACGGCCGGGCCCACGAGCTGGTCGACGCCTGGCTGGCGGACGGGGTCTTCGAGACCGTCTACCGGCGCACCGGCAGCGCGATGTTCCCGGGCTGCCCGGGCCCGGTGCTGGCCTGGCTCGACCGTCACGAACCGGCCTCGCTGGATGCCGCGACGGCCGCGCTGTACTGCAAGGACATGGTGTTCCAGCGGCTCACCGGCGTCCGGGCCACCGATGTCTCCGACGCGTCGATGCCGTTCCTCGACCCGCTGACCCGGGCGTACGCCCCCGACGTGCAGGCCGCGCTCGGCCTCGCCCACCGGGCCCCGCTGCTGGCCCCGGTCAGCGACCCGGTCGCCACCGGAACGCTCCCCTCGGGGTTACGGATCTCCAACGGGCCGTACGACCTGCCGGCCTGCGCGCTCGGCGCGGGCGTCACCCGTCCGGGCGACGGACTCCTGATCGTCGGCACCTGCCTGGCCGCGCTGGCGGCCACCGACCGGCTCGACCTGGCGGGCGAACCGGCGGGGCTGCACATCTCCACCGACCTGCCCGGCCACTGGCTGCGCGCCATGCCCGCGATGGTCGGCACCGCGGCCCTGGACTGGGTCCTGACCACCACCGGGGTGCGCCACGCGGAGGTGGACGCGCTGCTGGCCGCCACCCCGCCGGGCGCGAACGGGGTCCGGGCGCTCCCCTATTTCGCCCCGTCCGGCGAGCGTGCCCCGTTCGTCGAACCCCGGCTGCGCGCCGAGCTGACCGGGGTGTCGCTGGAGACCACCCCGGCGGACCTGATCCGGGCCGTCTGCGAGGGCATCGGCTTCGCCGCCCGGCACTGCCTGGAGGCCGCGGGCCTCACCGGCACCCTCGCCCTGTGCGGCGGCGGCACCCGGTCACCCGCCTGGATGCGGCTGTTCGCCGACGTACTGGGGCGGCCGGTGCGGATCGTGGAGGGCGAGGTCGGGGCGCGGGGCGCGGTGCTGGCGGCGGCCCGGCGCTTCGGCACGGAGCTGGACGAGGCCGCATGGACGGCCCCGACGCAGGTCGTCGCCCCGGACCCGGCGCGTGCGGCGTACTACGCGAAGGCGTACGAGGACCACCTGTCCCGCCTCGCCGAGGCCCGCACCCACACCCGCGCCTGACCCGCCGTCCGCTCGTCCCCCGCCGTGTGCGCACCGACCGGGCCGCTCGCGGCGGGGCCCGGCGGCCACGCTCGCTCCGGGGCGCGGTCCCCCGCGAGGTCCGCCTCCGGTCCGTCCCCGCCCCGGGCGGTCCCCCACAGTTCCTTTCCCCCGGCATCGCGCCTGTCGGTCCAGGCCCTCTACCGCCACGGCCCTAGGCCGAAGGACTGATCACGGACGGAGCCCTCCTACCCTTAGGATGCTCTTGCATATAGGTTGCAATAACCACAGGTAAGCAGCTGGAGGGTTCGATCACATGGCCACGTACACGCTCCCGGAACTCCCGTACGACTACGCGGCGCTCGAACCGGTCATCAATCCGCAGATCATCGAGCTCCACCACGACAAGCACCACGCCGCCTACGTGAAGGGCGCGAACGACACCCTGGAGCAGCTGGAGGAGGCGCGCGACAAGGGCGCCTGGGGTTCGATCAACGGGCTCCAGAAGAACCTGGCGTTCCACCTCTCCGGCCACATCCTGCACTCGATCTACTGGCACAACATGACCGGTGACGGCGGCGGCGAGCCGCTCGCGGCGGACGGCATCGGCGACCTGGCGGACGCGATCACCGAGTCGTTCGGCTCGTTCGCCGGTTTCAAGGCCCAGCTGACGAAGGCCGCGGCCACCACGCAGGGCTCCGGCTGGGGCGTTCTCGCGTACGAGCCGGTCAGCGGCAAGCTGATCGTCGAGCAGGTCTACGACCACCAGGGCAACGTGGGCCAGGGCTCCACCCCGGTCCTGGTCTTCGACGCCTGGGAGCACGCCTTCTACCTCCAGTACAAGAACCAGAAGGTCGACTTCATCGACGCGATGTGGGCCGTCGTCAACTGGCAGGACGTGGCCAGGCGTTACGCGGCCGCCAAGGAGCGTGCCGACGTGCTGCTGCTCGCCCCCTGACCGGAAGGCGCGCGAATCGTCCTGCCTCGTGATCGTCTTCTCAACCTTCACCCGGCAGGCGGATGGAGGGAGGGCCCTCGCCCGGACGTGACGGGCGGGGGCCCTTCTGTCACGTTCCGCGGCTCAGGGGGTGGGGGCGGTGTGGGCCAGGAGGGTGCTCAGCACCTGCTCGGCGTGGGTCCAGAGCACCGCCCCGCCGGCCTCCGGGACCAGGTGCCGGACCGCGCCCGGGATGCGCCCGGTCAGCCGGGCCCCCTGGTCGGGCGAGTGCCCGGTGTCCTTCGCTCCGTACCAGAGGTCGACGGGCACGGCGATGTCCGGGAGCCCGATCCCCCAGCGCCCCATGGCCAGCGCGGTGTCCCGGGCGTACCCCTCGGCCCCCTGCGCGAAGGCCTCGTCGAGGGCCTGCCGGTACGCGGCGGCGAACCCCGGCTCACGGTAGACCGCGAGGTCGCACTCCGGGCTGCCGGACATGACCATGTCCCACATCGCCTGCGCGGTGAACCCGGCGAAGACCCCCTCGGCGGCGGCCGGGTCGGCGACGGCCAGGTCCACCAGGCGCCGCAGATCCGCCGGGAGCGCCTCGGCGAAGTCCGGCTCGGCGACCTCGTCCGCACCGGAGACCACCGCGAGCGCGCCGATCACCCCGGCCGCGGCGCAGGCCAGCGCGAACGGCGCGCCCTGCGAGTTGCCGACCATCAGCGGCCGGCGGCCGAGGCCCCGCAGGGCGGCGAACGCCCGTACGTCCTCGGCGAAGTCGCCGAACGTACGGCCCGGCGCGGGCGAGGAGGCGCCCAGGCCCGGCCGGTCGACGGCGATCAGCCGCACCCCGAGCCGGTCCACCGCACCGGCGCCGAACCCGAGACGCCGGCTGGTGGCCGCCCCGGGCGAGAACAGCACCGGCGTCCCGTCCTCGGGCCCCCACTCGGCCCACCCCAGCAGCCGCCCTCCTGGCAGCCGCTGCACACCTGCACGAATCGGGTCACTCACGTACGAACACATGCACCCGATCATGACGGCGCCCACGGCCCGTGTCGAAGGAATTCCAGCGGGCCCGGCGCGCTCTGAGCCTGATCAGTTGTCGGGCAGGGCCGAGATCAGGTCCAGGTCCGGGACGTCCTTCAGCTGCACGACCTCCGAAGGCGACGGCGGCTTCACGTCCACCTGCTCGTCGTACCCGCCGAGTTCGAGGAGGACCGGGGTGTCATCGACGTTGAACTCGATGCCCCGGGGTTCGTTGCCGCCCTTCTCCGCCACGTGCACCGACACTTCACCGGTGCCCGAACCGTGCGTGAGCTGAACGGTCCGCACGCCGTACTGGGTGCGCGGGTTTCCCACCCTCTTGGCTCCGTCGACCTTCTCCGGAACCGATTCGAACGTCTTCTTGGGGAGGCAGAGGGCCATGACGCCGGTATTTCCCAGCTGCCGGGTCGTGAACTCGATGTACTTTCCCCGGGTCTTCGCGAGCGCCTTGTCGAAAGCGGCCAGCTTCTCCGGCAGGAAGTTCCTCGCGAAGGCACGGTTCTCCCTCCGGAGGTCCTCACCCTCACGTATCCAGGTGCGGGGGCCGATGACGACGATCTCGCTGGACCCCACGCTCCGGAACGTGCCGACGCACCTTCCCCGCCGATCGACCCGCAGGTCGGCGCTGACCGAGACCTCGTCCCGGTACTCACCCTTCACGTGGAGGGAGCGGTACCCCTTGAACAGGTTGAGCGACTCGTTCATCCGCTGGGTGTCGCTCATGGCGGCCGCCCCGGACGATTCACCGCCCTTGGACCTGTCTGCCCTGCCCGACCCGTCCGACCCGCCGCAGCCCGCCGCTCCGCCGATCAGTGCGGCGGCGCACAGCACCGCGGCCGCCGTTCTTCTTCCTGTCCCCACCCTGACGCACCCCTTGCCCATGAACCGTGTGGTTCACGTGAGCCATGTGTGGATCACGTGAACCACTCGTAACGAAGGGCATCAGCATGCCAAAGGGCGTTCAGCCGCTGACCAGCGCCATCATGAAACCGTCGTAGCCCTTCTCGCCGACGGTCTGGAGCGCGGTCGCGCTCAGCCTCGGTTCGGCCGCGACGAGTTCGGTGAACCGGCGGACCCCCTGCACCTTCGGGTCGTCGCTGGCAGGGTCGACCACCTCGCCGTCGCGGACGACGTTGTCCGCGACGATCAGGCTCCCGGGCCGGGTCAGCTTCAGCGACCAGGCCAGGTAGTCGGGGTTGCTCGGCTTGTCGGCGTCGATGAACACGAGGTCGAACGGCTCCGAGCCCTCCGCCGCCAGCTCCGGCAGCGTGTCCAGGGCGCGGCCGACCCGGACCTCGATGACGTCCGCGAGGCCCGCCCGCTCGAAGTTGGCGCGGGCGACCTCCGCGTACGCCGGATCGGCCTCCAGCGTGACGACCTTGCCGCCCTCGGGCAGCGCGCGGGCCAGCCAGATGGTGCTGTAGCCGCCGAGGGTGCCGATCTCCAGCACCCTGCGCGCGCCCTGCAACCGGGCCAGCAGATTCAGCAGCTTGCCCTGGTTGGCGGCTACCTGCATCTCCGGCAGGCCCGCCGCCACGCTCGTCGCCACGGCCGCGTCCAGAGCCTCGTCCGGACCCACCAGCAGGCCCTTGAAGTACTCGTCGACCTCGGTCCACCGCGTCGCCGTCATGGCCGCTCCTTCTCTCATGATCAAGTGAGTTCCCAAGAGGAACTTACCTCATGCGGGGCGGATGCAATGATGTGCGCCATGAGCCGCGATCCCGCCGATCCCACCGTCCTGCACCCGATGCCCGGCCAGTCCAGGGTCGTCCTGCTGAAGCCCCTGGTGAAGTCGGAACTGATCGAGGTGGGGGACTTCTCGTACTACGACGACCCGGACGACGCCACCGGGTTCGAGACCCGCAACGTGCTGTACCACTACGGCCCGGAGAAGCTCGTCATCGGGAAGTTCTGCGCGCTCGGGACGGGCACGCGGTTCATCATGAACGGCGCCAACCACCGGATGGACGGCCCGTCCACGTTCCCGTTCCCGTCCATGGGCGGCTCCTGGACCGACCACTTCGACCTGCTGACCGGGCTGCCCTCGCGGGGTGACACGGTGGTCGGCAACGACGTCTGGTTCGGCTACGGCTCGATGGTGATGCCGGGCGTACGGATCGGGCACGGCGCGATCATCGGCGCCGGCTCGGTCGTCACCTCCGACGTGCCCGACTACGGCATCGTCGGCGGCAACCCGGCCCGCCTCATCCGTACCCGTTACGACGAGGAGACCATCGTCAGGCTCCTCGCCGTGGCCTGGTGGGACTGGCCCGTCGAGCACCTCACCCAGCACATCCGCACCGTCATGTCCGGCAGCATCGACGCCCTCGAAGCGGCCGCACCGGAGGGCACCGAACGATGATCACCGTCCGCGATCTGACGTACTACCCCGTCAAGGGCTGCGCCGGGACCTCCGTGGACTCGGCACGGGTCCTCGGCACCGGCCTGGAGCACGACCGGACGTTCATGGTGGTGGACGCCGCGGACGGCGCCTTCCGCAGCCAGCGCACGCACCCGGTCATGGCGGCGGTCCGGGTCGAGGTCCTGGACGACGGCGCGGCGCTGGCCCTGTCTGCCGAGGGCTTCGGGGCGCTGCGCCTGGACGTGGACCGGGACGGCCCGCGCCGCGAGGTCAGCATGTTCGAGCGCCCGCTCGGCGAGGCGGTGGACCAGGGGGACGCCGCCGCGCAGTGGTTCTCCGACGCGCTCGGCGCGAGGTCCCGGCTGGTACGCGTGGCCCCCGGCTTCGACCGGGACGGCTGGGGCGACACCCCCGGCAAGGTCAACTTCGCCGACGCCCACGCGGTGCTGGTCGCCTCGACGGCCTCCCTGGACCACCTCAACGCCCGGATCACCGCCCGGGGCGACGCGGAACCGGTCCCCATGAACCGCTTCCGCCCCAACATCGTCCTGACCGGGGACGACGCCCCGCACTTCGAGGACCGGGTACGCCGGATGACCATCGGCGGCGTCGAACTCGCCCACTCCGTACGGGCGATGCGCTGCGCCGTGCCCATGGTCGACCAGTCCACCGGCCACCGCGCGGGCCCGGAGCCGATCCGGACCCTCTCGGCCTACCGGCGCGAGCCGGAGTACCGGAACAAGGTCAGCTTCGGCGCGAAGAACGCGGTGGTGTGCGAGGGCGTGCTCCGCGTCGGGGACGTGGTCGAGGTCGCCGAATGGCTCGACGCGTAGGGGCACGGCCCGGCGTGTGAGGGCCCGGGCCTTCACGCCGCCGGCCCGACACCTCGGCGGCCCCCGGCACCGCCCGCGCGGCGGGAGCGGGGGCCGTCGGTGCGTCAGGGGGCCGGGGCGAACCTGGCGACGTACTCGTCGAAGGGCTCGATGCCGGCCTCCGTGCGGAGTTCGTCCATCCGCTCGGGCTCCTCGCAGGGCCACGGGACCGGGACACCGTCCCTCACCCCCGCGATCTGGGTGCCGCAGATCTGTTTGCGGCCCTCGTTGACGAGGGTGCGGTCGCGCAGGAAGGCCAGCTCGCGCGGGTGGGCCGAGCCCGCCGCCACGGCCTGCCCGAGCAGCTTCAGCGCGCGTCGCTGCACGTCGATCTGGCGGTCGGCGTGCTGGGCGATCAGCCAGGCCGCGCGGGCTGCCTCCTCGCCGACCAGGTCCGCCGTCGGCCAGCCGTACTCGTCCATGATCTCGGCGAGCCGGTCGCCGTGCCGGGCGGTCAGCCGGCGCCACTCCAGCTGCTCGGCGAAGTCGTCGCTGTGCGCGAGGACCGTGGTCCGGTGATCGGCCGCGGCCATGTCCGTCAGCTCCGCCGCCAGGGCGGCAAGGGCGCGCGTCATTCTCTCAACTCCCAGGTGGATGCGGTGACTTGCCTTTCGCTGACCACAACCCTAGAAGGGCATACCGGGCGGAAGGATCATTCCGGAGAACGGTGACGGCGGGCCCTCCGCGCGTCGATAATGGATCTACTCCCGGAAGTCGTCCGCCGTCGCGACGAGGCGTCGCAGGGCAGCCTGTCCGGGCGGGCCCCAGGTGGGCTTGCCGCCGAGGCGGCCGTGCGTACCGGCGTCCCCGATGTGGATGCAGACCAGGGCGCGATGTACCGCGACACCACGGGCCCGGCGCAGGGTCGCGGAGTCCACGGCCGGCCCGTAGGCCGCGAAGAAGCGGTCGGCGGCGCCGTCGGGCAGCAGGGTCCACGCGGCGGCGAGGTCGCAGGCCGGATCGCCCGCGCAGAGGTCGCCGAAGTCGATGACGCCGCAGAGGGTGCCGTGCTCGGTGAGGACGTTGGCGGCGTGCAGGTCGCCGTGGAGCCACAGCGGCGGCCCGTCCCAGTCGGGCGCGGCGAGGGCGTCGTCCCAGATCGCGCGGACGGCCTCGGGGTCGGGGAGCAGCCCCAGCTCGGTGGCCGAGTCGAACTGCGCGGTGAAGTGCTCGGCCCAGTCGGCCAGCGGCCCGCCCCGGGCGCGGCCGGCGGGTACGGAGTCGGGGGCGGGGCGGTGGAGGGCGGTCAGGAACGCCGCCAGCGCGTCGGCCGACTCGTCACTGGTGGCGGGTGCGAGGTCGGCGGGCGTACCCGGCACCCAGGTGGTGACGATCCAGGGCCGGGGGTAGCGCGCGGACGGTGCGCCGAGGCGCTGCGGAACGGGAACGGGCAGGGGAAGACTCGGGGCGAGGGCGGGCAGCCAGGTGTGCTCCTTGAGCAGCAGCTCGTCCGCGGAATCCGTCGCCCAGGGCAGCCGTACGGCGAGATCGTCCCCGAGCCGCCACAACTGGTTGTCCCAGCCCCGCGCCCCGAGCCGCACCGGGCGGTCGGCCAGGTCGGGGTGCTGGTCGCGCAGCAGATCGCGGACGAGTTCCGCGGTGATCTCGGTATCGGTGTGGCTCATACGGATCTACGGTAGCCGGGCGCCCGGCCGTCCGGCTCGCCGGCTGATCAACCACAGGACGCGTGGAACCGGCCGCGGACGGCCGGTGGGCCCGGGGCGGAAGTGCCCCGCCCCGCCCCGCCCGCCGCCGGTTCCGGACCGGAGGGAGTTTTGCGGCTGGTCCGGTGGACACCTTCGTGGGGTACCCGCGCGGGCCGCGAGGCGTCAGGGGGTTCGCTGGGCCGATACCAGGGCGTCGCCGGCCTCCGTGCGGAAGTACAGGACCGAGCGGCCCACGCGGCGGCGGGAGGCCAGGCCGCTGTCCAGGAGGATCTTGAGGTGACGGCCGACCGAGCCCAGGCCCTGGCCGGTCAGGGCCACGAGCTGGGTGGTGCTCTTCGGGGTGGCGAGGAGGACCAGGACCGCGGCGCGGGCGGGGCCGAGGAGGCGGGCGAGGCTGTCCGGCACCCGGGCCCGGTCCGCGTCGGCCAGGGCACCGGAGCAGGGGTAGACCACCGCGTACCGCTCCGCGTCGTCGTCCCAGGAGACCCAGCCGCAGCGCAGGGTGACCGGGACGAGCAGGAGGCGGACGCCCGAGAGGTGCTTCGAGGGGTAGTCGTGCGCGTTGACCCGGAGCATGCTGTCGCCCAGCCACCGCATCCCCGGGCGCAGAGCGCTCAGGGCCGCCGCCCAGCCGCCCCGGCTCAGCTGACCGGTGCGGGCGACGATGTCCGCCTCGATGATCCGGCGGCGGCGCGGCCAGTCCGGCAGCACGGTGCGGTGCCAGACCCACTCCAGTACGTCGGCGGCGCGCTGCGCCAGGTCGTCGCGGTCCAGGAGGGGCGGGAGGGGGCCGCCCAGCGAGACCACCAGGTCGGCGCGGGCGCGTTCGGGTGCGGTCGCCCGGATCGGGGCCAGCTCCGCCGCGAAGTCCGGGGCGCCCTCGCCCGTCGGGGTGGGAGTGATGAAGTCCGCGTTCCAGTTGCCGCCGAACACCGCCGGTACGAGCCGGGCCGCGATCGGGTCGGCGGCCTGGCGGGCGCGGTAGGCGGGCAGATGGGTGTCGAGCCAGGCGCGTTCGCCGGGGTGCTCGGGCCGGTCCCGGGCCAGGGACTTCAGCGCGGCGACGGTCTCGGCGAGCGGTGAGACGACGAACCTGCTCCCGGCCAGTGTGTCCGTGTCGATCCGCCACATGCTCATGGCCCCGCCCCCTCCCCCTGCCCTCCGTCATGTTTCGCCCGGGCGCGAAACAGTAACGCTCACCGCGCGCCCGCTCCGAGACTCCCCGCATGCGCACCTACCGGGAACTCTTCCGTACTCCGCAGTTCCGGCCGTTCTTCGCGACCAGCGCCGCGCAGGTGGCCGCGTCGACGATGAGCGGACTGGCCCTCGGCACCCTGGTCTACGCCGCGACCGGGTCGCCGCTGCTGGCCGCCCTGTCCATGTTCGGCTCCTCGCTCGCCCAGGTCATCGGCGCGGCGCTGCTGATGTCGGCGGCGGACCGGCTGCCGCCGAGGGCCGCGACGACCGGCCTGGCGCTCTTCTTCGCCCTGGCCACCGCCGTACTCGCCGTTCCCGGGCTGCCGCTCCCGGCGGTCTTCGCGATCCTCCTCGCCCAGGGGGTGGTCGCCGCGGTGGGCGGCGGTGTGCGGTACGGGCTGCTGAACGAGGTGCTGCCCAAGGACGGCTACCTGCTGGGGCGTTCCGTGCTGAACATGTGCTCCGGGCTGATGCAGATCGGCGGCTTCGCGCTCGGCGGGCTCCTGGTGGCGACGCTGTCCGCGCGCGGCACGCTGCTGGTCGCCGCCGCCCTGTACCTGGCGGGCGCGGCCGTCGCCCGGTTCGGGCTGGAGCGGCGTCCGCCGCGCGCCACGGGGCGGCCGTCGCCCGCCGAGACCTGGCGGATCAACGCCGTGCTGTGGTCCTCCGGCCCGCGCCGCCGGACCTATCTCGCGCTCTGGGTGCCGAACGGGCTGATCGTCGGCTGCGAGTCGCTGTTCGTCCCATACGCCCCGGCGCACGCCGGGCTGCTCTTCGCGTGCGCCGCGCTGGGGATGCTCGTCGGGGACGTCGTGACGGGCCGGTTCGTCGCCACCCGGCCGTGGCGCGGGCGGCTGGGCACACCGTTGCAGCTGCTCCTGGCCGCCCCGTACGTGCTCTTCGTCGTGCGTCCGGCGCTTCCCGTGGCGTTCGCCCTGGCGATGCTCGCCTCGGTCGGATTCGCGGCGAGCCTGCTGTACCAGGAGCGGCTGATGGGCCTGACCCCGGAGGAGTTCACCGGGCAGGCGCTGGGCCTGCACTCCTCCGGGATGCTCACCCTGCAGGGGGTCTCGGCGGCGCTGGCCGGGGGCCTAGCCCAGTGGACCTCGCCGGCCTCGGCCATGACGGGGATGGCGGTGGCCTCGCTGGCGGTGAGCCTGGCCCTGTCCCTGGCGGGACGCCGGGCCGCGGGCGCTGCCGCGGGAAGCGCCGCGAGACGCGCTGACGGCGGTGCGCCCGGGGGGACTTCGAGAACGGCGGACGTCGCGGCCACCGCTGACCGACCCTCGTGAGCGGTGGCCGCCGAGCGGCGGGGCCCGGGGCGCGGCGGTGCGGGCGGTGCCCCGGCGGGCGGGCGGTCCGCGCCGTCGAACGCCCGGGGGCGGGATCAGTCGAAGATCGGGCCCTGGGTGCGGGTCCGCTTGATCTCGTAGAAGCCGGGGGTCGACGCCACCATCAGGGTGCCGTCCCACAGCTTCGCCGCCGCCTCGCCCTTCGGGGCGGGGGTGACGACCGGGCCGAAGAAGGCGATCTGCTCGCCGTCCGCGCCGGGCACGGCGATGACCGGGGTGCCGACGTCCTGGCCGACCTTGTCGATGCCCTCCTTGTGGGAGGCGCGCAGCTCGGTGTCGTACACGTCCGAGTCCGCGAACTCCGCCAGTTCGGCGGGGAGGCCGACGTCCTGGAGCGCGCCCGCGACGGCCTCGGGGGTGGCGCCCTCGCCCCGGTTGTGGAAGCGGGTGCCGAGCGCCGTGTAGAGCGGGCCGACGACGGCGTCGCCGTGCTTCTGCTGGGCGGCGACGACGACGCGGACCGGGCCCCAGCCCTTCTCCAGCAGCTCGCGGTACTCCTCGGGCAGTTCGTCGATCCGGTCCTCGTTGAGCACCGACAGGCTCATCACGTGCCAGCGGACCTCGACGTCACGGACCTTCTCCACCTCCAGCATCCAGCGGGAGGTCATCCAGGCCCAGGGGCAGAGCGGGTCGAACCAGAAGTCGACGGGGGTCTTGCCGGTCGCGGCCGCGGCCGCCGCGGTGGTGTCGGGCATCGTCTCTCCTCGTAAGCGCGATTCGCGGGCAGGATTCGCCGGCAGGATTCGTCGGCATGAATCATCGGGCGCGATCGCATCCGTGCGCGGGAACTCCGTGCACGCAAACACTGCGAAGCGCACCGGGCATTCCCATGGACCGGGCCCGGTACCGGCATGGGAGGATCAAACCATTCCAACGTGACACAAAGGAGTGTGCCCGTGCCCGGTGAGAACCTGTCCCGTGACGAGGCCCGCGAGCGGGCCGAGCTGCTGAGCGTCGACGGCTACGAGGTCGAGCTCGACCTGCGCTCCGCCGTCGGCGGCCCCGACGGGGACGTCAGCTCCGGTCCGCTCACCTTCCGTTCGGTGACGACGATCCGGTTCCGCAACGCGCGCGCGGGGGCCTCGACCTTCGCGGACCTGGTGGCGCCGTCCGTGAACACGGTGACGCTGAACGGGCGGGCGCTCGACCCGCAGGCCGTGTTCGACGGTACGCGGGTCGCGCTGGAGGACCTGCCCGAGGGCGAGAACACCCTGGTGGTCGACGCGCAGTGCGCGTACAGCCGGACCGGCGAGGGGCTGCACCGCTTCGTCGACCCGGAGGACGGCGAGGTCTACCTCTACACGCAGTACGAGCCCGCCGACGCCCGGCGCGTCTTCACCAACTTCGAGCAGCCCGACCTCAAGGCCCCCTACCGGTTCCGGGTGACGGCGCCGGAGGGCTGGACGGTCTGGAGCAACGGGGCGGAGGAGTCCCGGGAGGGCGGCGTCTGGCGGTTCGCCGAGACGCAGCCGATCTCCACGTACATCACGGCGGTCGTGGCCGGTCCGTACCACTACGTGACGGACTCCTACAGCCGTACGTTCGAGGACGGCACCACGCTGGAGATCCCGCTCGGCGCGCTGTGCCGCAAGGGTCTGGCCCGCCACTTCGACGCGGACGACATCTTCCTGATCACCAAGCAGGGGCTGGACTTCTTCCACGACAACTTCGACTACCCGTACCCGTTCGGGAAGTACGACCAGGCCTTCGTGCCGGAGTACAACCTGGGCGCGATGGAGAACCCGGGCTGTGTCACGTTCCGCGAGGAGTACATCTTCCGCGGCAAGGTGACGCGGGCCGCGTACGAGAGCCGGGCCAACGTCATCCTGCACGAGATGGCGCACATGTGGTTCGGCGACCTCGTGACCATGCAGTGGTGGGACGACCTGTGGCTGAAGGAGTCCTTCGCCGACTTCATGGGCGCGTTCTCCATGGTGGAGTCGACCCGGTTCAAGGACGGCTGGGTCACCTTCGCCAACAACCGGAAGTCCTGGGCGTACCGCGCCGACCAGCTGCCGTCCACCCACCCGATCACGGCCGACATCCGTGACCTGGAGGACGCCAAGCTCAACTTCGACGGCATCACCTACGCCAAGGGCGCCTCGGTGCTCAAGCAGCTGGTGGCGTACGTGGGGCGGGACGCGTTCCTGGAGGGCGCCCGGCGCTACTTCAAGAAGCACGCGTACGGCAACACCCAGCTGGGCGACCTGCTGTCCGTGCTGACCGAGACCTCCGGCCGGGACATGGCCGCCTGGACGCGGGCCTGGCTCCAGACGGCGGGCGTCAACTCGCTGACCCCGGTCGTGACGTACGACGCCGCGGACCGGATCACGGAGCTGGCGGTTCTTCAGGAGGCGGCCGAGTCCCACCCGGAGCTGCGGCCGCACCGGGTCGCGGTCGGGCTGTACCGCCGCGCCGCCGACGGGAGCCTGGTGCGGTACGCGCGCGCCGAGGCGGACGTGGCGGGGCCGCGCACGGTGATCGGGGAGCTGGCGGGGGCCGAGCGGCCCGAGCTGATCCTGGTCAACGACGACGACCTCACGTACTGCAAGGTCCGCTTCGACGAGGTGTCGCTGGCCACGCTGCGCGAGCACCTGGGCGACATCACGGACCCGCTCGCGCGGGCGCTGTGCTGGTCGGCGCTGTGGAACCTGACCCGGGACGGGCTGATGCCGGCCCGCGACTTCGTGGCGCTGGTACTGGCCTTCGCGGGCCGGGAGTCCGACATCGGGGTGCTCCAGATGCTGCACACCTGGACCCGGACCGCGCTGGTGCAGTACGCGGCGCCCGAGTGGCGCGAGGAGGGCGGCCGGGCGCTGTCCGAGGGGTCCCTGCGGGAGCTGCGGATCGCCGAGCCGGGCAGCGAGCACCAGCTGGCGTGGGCGCGGTTCTTCGCGGCGGTCGCCGACTCGGACGCGGACTTCCAGCTGCTGACCGGGCTGCTGGAGGGTTCGGCCCGGATCGACGGGCTGGACGTCGACCAGGAGCTGCGGTGGGCGTTCCTGTCCCCGCTGGCCGCGCACGGGCTGGCCGACGCGTCGGTGATCGCGGCCGAGCTGGCGCGCGACGACACCGCGTCCGGTGAGCGGCACCAGGTGCGGTGCCTGGCCTCGCGGCCCTCGGCCGAGGTCAAGGCGGCGGCCTGGGCGGAGGTCGTGGAGTCCACGGCGCTGTCCAACGCCCTGGTGGAGGCGACGATCGCGGGCTTCGAGCAGTCCTCGCAGCGGGAGCTGCTGGCGCCGTACGCGAGCCGGTACTTCGAGGCGATCGAGCGGGTCTGGGCCGAGCGGTCGATCCAGATCGGGATGGCCGTGGTGCGGGGCCTGTTCCCGGCACTCCAGGACGACCCGTCGACGCTGGAGGCCACGGACGCGTGGCTGACCGCCCACGCGGACGCGGCACCGGCGCTGCGCAGGCTGGTGCTGGAGTCCCGGGACGACCTGGCGCGGGCGCTGCGGGCGCAGGCCTGCGACACGGCGGCGGCCGGGGCCTGACCCGATCCGCCGAGGGGCGTGCGCCGGGGCCGAAC
>NZ_JBHJQP010000118.1:0-26623 GCF_042262625.1 Streptomyces sp. NPDC056347
GGGGTGGTGAACGGGCAGACCGGGACCACCCCCGTGGGCTCCGGCCCGCCCGTTCTCCCTTTCGGACGCGCAAGGGGCGTGTTCGGTTGCCGATCGGGCGGCTACGGTGCCGGTATGCCTGAGCAGACGTTCGATTCGTACGAGGAATTCTGGCCCTACTACGTGGCGATGCACTCGAAGGCCGCGACCAGGTGGGTCCATCTGACCGGCACCCTGACCGGGCTGGCGCTCACCGCCTACGGCCTGGCGCGGGGACGCAGGCGGTATCTGGCCGCTCTGCCGCTGATCGGCTACGGGACCGCATGGCCCGCGCACTTCCTGATCGAGAAGAACAATCCGGCCACCTTCGGCCACCCCGTCTGGTCGCTCCGCGGCGATGCGCAGATGATCCGGACGATGCTGGCGGGGCGCGACGCGGAGCTGGCCGAGACCGCCGCCAAGTGGCTCGCCGAGAACCCCTGCCGGCCGGAGTCCTGCCGCCCCCGGTCCTGACCGGCGGGACGCCGCTACGTCGCGGCCGGTTCGCGGTCCCGGCCGACGCGGACGACCGCGTGTTCGACGACGGCGACGAGCACGTCCCGTACCGAGGCGCGGTCGCGTGCGTCGCACATCAGCAGCGGCACCTCCGGGTCCAGGTCCAGGGCGGCCTGGACCGTCCCGGCGGGGAAGGTCTCGGCACCCTCGAAGCAGTTGACGGCGACGGTGAACGGGATCTTGCGGCGTTCGAAGTAGTCGACCGCCGCGAAGGAGTCCTCCAGCCGCCGGGTGTCCGCGAGCACGACGGCTCCCAGCGCCCCCTGGGCCAGTTCGTCCCAGAGGAACCAGAACCGGTCCTGTCCCGGGGTGCCGAAGAGGTACAGCACCAGATCCTCGCGCAGCGTGATCCGGCCGAAGTCCATGGCCACCGTGGTGGTGGTCTTCGACTCCACCCCGGCCGTGTCGTCCACCGGACGGCCCGCCTCGCTGAGGGTCTCCTCCGTGCGCAGCGGCCTGATCTCGCTGACCGCTCCGACCAGCGTCGTCTTGCCCACCCCGAATCCGCCCGCCACCAGGATTTTCAGGGTAACGGGCTCCACGGGCCGCTTCTTGCGGCTAGAGCGCCCGAAGGCCATTGATCACCTCGCGAAGAATGCTCACGTCCGGCAGTTCGGCCGGCGGAACGGGACGGGTCACATGCACCAGCGCGTCCTCGACGAGATCGGCGACCAGCACCCGGACCACCCCGACGGGGAGGTCCAGGCCGGCCGCGAGCTCCGCGATCGACTGGGGCATGCCGCTGCAGAGTTCGACGATCTCCACGTGCTCCGGGGAGAGCGTCTGGTCCCGGCCGGGATCGTCGGCCTCGGGTTCGGGCACGACGACCGCGATCAGGTCGAGCCGGTGGCGGGTGGGGGTGCTGGTACGGCCCCGGGTCATCGCGTACGGACGGACCACCGGTCCCGCCTCGTCGTCGTACCAGTGCGGGGCCTGCGGGTCGGTGGGCGTGGCCGGGGATCCGGGCGATTCGGCGCTCACCGTCCGCTCACCCCCCGGCGGGCTGACCGGTCGTCCTGGGCGCGTTGACCAGGTGGGCACCGACGCGCTTGACCATCAGCGTCATCTCGTACGCCACCAGCCCCACGTCGGAGTCCGCGTCGGCCAGCACCGCGAGACAGCTTCCGTCACCGGCCGCCGTGACGAACAGGAACGCCTCGTCGAGTTCGACGACGGTCTGGCGGACCCTGCCCGCGTCGAAGTGACGCCCGACGCCCTTGGCGAGGCTGTGGAACCCGGAGGCGACGGCCGCCAGGTGTTCGCTGTCCTCGCGGGTCAGGTCCTTCGAGGTGCCGGTGGCAAGGCCGTCGCTGGAGAGCACCAGCGCCTTGTGGATGCTGGCGACGCGTTCGACGAGTTCGTCGAGGAGCCAGTTGAGCTGGCCCGAGCCCTGGCGTGCGGCGGTGGTTGCTGCGACGTTCGGTGCGGTCATCGACCGTCCCCTCCCGGAGTGGTTCCTTGTGCTGTGTCACCGGAGCCGGCTGTTTCCTCGGCGTTCTCGGCGTTCTGCCGTCGGCCGCGCTGCCAGCCGCGCTGGAGCGAGGCCATGCGGCTGCGCACCTCCTCCGCATCACGCTCGAAGTCCGGATCCGGTTCCGTCCGGTCCGGTTCGGCTTCGCGGACGACCGATTCCTCGCGCAGCTGCGGGGCCAGGCTGGCCTGCCGGATGCGGCGGGGCAGCCCTCCCACGGTCTCCCGGGTGCGCGGTGCCGCGGTGTCCTCGGACGCCGCGGGCCCGGTGGGTTTCCGGAAGCCGGTGGGCTGCCGGGGTTCGGTGGCCGCTCCGGGGCGGGCGCGGTCCGCGTCCCGGGAGGTGCGGCCGGCGTCCTGCCCGTCCGTGTCGGCGGTCGCGAGGCGGGTACGGCCCGTCCCGTCGACCCGGCGGCCGTTCTCGGCGACCAGGGTCGGCGGCTTGCGGCGGGGCAGCGGCACCGGGGCGCCGGTGCGGTCCTCGGCCGGCCGCTCGGGGGCCTGCTGATGCTGTTCGCGGTCGGCTTCGCGCCGCAGGTCGCGGGCGTCGCGGGCGCGGAAGATTCCGCCGGGTTCGCTCTCGGTCCCGTCGAGGTCGGCCGCGCCGCCCAGCAGCGGGTCGAGGAGCGGATCGAAGGCGGGGTCGCCTTCGAAGCCCAGTGTCCCGACCGGGCCTTCGAGCTCCACGGGGCCGTCCAGGAGGGCCGGGTCGACCAGGCCGGTGGGGACGGGCGAGAGGCCCGGGGACCTGCCGGTGGTCCGGCGGTCCGGCCCACCGCCCGTGCGTCCCCGGTCGCTTCCGGACCCGGTCTCGGCGGGCCCGCCGCCGCTGCCGATGGCCCGCTCGGCGCGGCGGTCGAGACGGAAGCCGGTCCCGTGGGTCTCCGGGGCGTCGGTGAGCAGCGCCGCGGGAATGAAGACGACGGCGGTCGTGCCCCCGTACGGGGACTTCTGGAGCGAGACCCGGACGTTCTGGCGCTGGGCGAGCCGGCTGACCACGAAGAGACCGAGCCGGTCGGTGTCGGAGAGTTCGAACTCGGGGGTCTCGGCGAGCCGGAGGTTGGCGTCCAGGAGGACGTCGGGCGTCATGCCGAGGCCGCGGTCGTGGATCTCCAGGGTGAAGCCGTTGGCCACCCGCTCGCCGTGCACCTGGACCGCGGTGTGCGGCGGCGAGAACACGGTGGCGTTCTCCAGGAGTTCGGCGATCAGGTGGGTGAGGTCGGCGACGGCCGGTCCGCCCACGCCGATGCGGGCCAGGCGGCGTACCTCGATCCGTTCGTAGTCCTCGACCTCGGCGACCGCCGCGCGCACCACGTCCATCAGCTGGATCGGCTTGCGCCACTGCCGCGAGGGGGCTGCGCCGGAGAGGATCACCAGGCCCTCGGCGTGCCGTCGCATGCGTGTGGTCAGGTGGTCGAGCCGGAAGAGGTCGGCGAGTTCGTCGGTGTTCTCGGTGCGGCGCTCCATGGCGTCCAGGAGCGTCAGCTGCCGGTGCAGCAGGACCTGGTTGCGGCGGGCGAGGTTGACGAAGACCTCGGAGACGCCGCGGCGCATGTCCGCCTGCTTGACGGCCGCTTCGACGGCGGCCCGCTGCAGGGTGTTGAGGGCCTGCCCGACCTGTCCGATCTCGTCCCGCTCGTACTGGAGGTGCGGGGCCTCCGTCTCGACGTCCACCTGCTCCCCGGCGGCGAGCCTGCGCATCACGCTGGGCAGCCGTATGCCGGAGACCTCGTGGGCGTCCTTGCGGAGCCGGGAGAGGTCGCGGATCAGCTCACGGCCGATGCGCACGGAGACGAAGACCGAGCCGACCAGGGCGAGGAACCCGAGGACACCGGCGATCCCGGCCTTGATCAGGACGCCGTACCCGGCGGGCTTGCCCCGGTCCTGGAACCGGTTGTTCATCTCTGTGGAGTCGTCGGCCAGCCGGTCCAGGACCGGGGTGGCCACCTCCTGCCAGCGCTCGGCGTCGACGGTCCGGGGGTCGTCGGTGGGGCCGTCCTCGACGAGGGTCTTCTCCGCCGCACGCAGCGGTTCGCTGTCCGGGCTCCCCCAGTACTGCTCGATGAGACGGCGTTCCGAGGCGGGCAGCGCGTCCACGTTGATCTCGTAGAGCAGTTTGCGATTGGCCACCAGGTCGGAGACCCGGCGCAGTTCGTCGGCGGTGAGCCGCCCGGCGATCAGCGACGACGCGACCAGGGCGTCCTCGCGGGAGAGCATTTCGCGGGCCCGGGAAATTCCGGCCAGTGCCCGGACCTGCTTGTCCATCGACACGTTCTCCATCGTGCGGAGACCGGTGAGGAAGCGGTAGGAGGGGTCGATGAGGCGGCCGTAGAACTCCATGGCCTTGGCGCGGTCGATAGTTCGCTCGTCAACTGATTCGCGGAGTGCGCCCAGTCCGTCGACCGTCCCGAGGATCGAGTCCAGCTGCGCGTCGTCCTCGGAACTGAGCGCTTTACGGATGTCCTTCTGCCGGGCACCGTCCTTGACCCCGCCGAGGACCCGGTCGGTGGCGGCGCGTTGGCGCTGCAGCAGCGGAAGGGCGTCGGAGGCCCTGGGGTCGGCGAGGAAGACCAGCGTCTGGCGGCGCTCGTCCTGGATGGCGCGGACGGTGTCCTCCAGCGGATGACCGACCTTCTCCACGACCGAGCTCGCGCCCATGAGCTGACGCGCCTCGCGCCCCGTCAGATAGGTGGCGAATCCCCAGAGCCCGGTGAGAGAGACGAGCGGCACCAGCAGCAGCGCCACGATCTTCCTGCGGATGGACTTTCCGCGAAAGCGCATGGACTCCCCCAGCTCGACTCCCCGCGGGGCGGGAGTCGTGTTTCGTCAACAAACGGCGCGAGCCTACTACCGACGGAGTAACAACTCGAAGGGTCGTCCGGGCGATTTTCGGCCGCGCCATCCGGTCCGGATCACAGGTTGTCCTGGTATTGCGAGCGATGAAATTCGCGAAAGCGGCAGAAGAGACCCTTCATGGCCTGATCTGGTTTGGTGTTGCAGTTGGCTGGAATTCTTCGGTTCGCGCCGACTTGGGGGAATCTTCACCGTCACGCACTCGTCTCTCTGTACGGGGCAGGGGTAACACGTGGAGTGCCGGGGTCCGTTCGGCGGGATCATGGTCGGATCCGGAATGCCCGTTGCGCCGGGCGGGCCCCCTGGGGCGGAACACCGCGCGGCAGGACGGTCCGGTCCGCCCGCGTGGCCACGGCACGTGCCGGGCAGCAATCCTGAAGTCGGACAGTGGTGGGGAGTTGAGGGGCTTTGGAAACGGAACAGCGTCGCGGCGCGGTGTCGTCGGCACCGGTCGCGGCGGCGGGACGGGCAGCGGCGGCCGATCCGGCGGCACGCGGTGCGGCGGCGACCGGCGCGCAGGTCCCGCGCCAGCAGCTGTGGGTGGAGGAGCCCGCGACACGGTGGCGGATGCCGGACCCGGTGCGCCGCTCCGCGGTGCGTGCCGTGCTCATCCTGTCGCTGACGATCATTCAGGCCATGGTGGCGTTCCTGTGCACGCTGACCGATTCCTGGCTGGCCTTCCCCATGGTGCTCAGCGGCGTGGCCAGCACCGTGGTCGCGACCTGGTCGGTGCTGGACGTGTGGGTCACCCGGCAGGTCTGGAACCAGCGCAACGGCGTGGTCTCGGTGCCGAGCAGCTCGGCACGGCAGCTGCGCCGGGAGCGGCGCAGGGCACGGCGGGCGGCGCGGTCCGCGCGACGGAACGAGGCGCGGATACGCCGCCGGGGCGCCGAGAGCCTCTCGCGAGTCTGAGCGCCGCCCGCGGCCGTCACTCGCCGCCGGTCCCCGCCGGGGCGGCTGAGCGCTTGAACATCCGGGTGGCGGTGATCTCGCCGTGCACCGTCTCCTCGTTCGGGTCCTGCTGCGGCAGTCCGGGGCGCAGATGCTCCTCCACGCTGATGTACTTCAGCCCGGCCCGCAGGTCCGCGTCATTGCGCAGGCGGATGACCAGCGGGAATTCGGCGAGCGCGGTGGTGTCGAAGAGACCGGTCGTGTACAGCAGCTGTACGCCGAGGGCGTCGGACACCGCGCGCTGGAGCTCCAGCAGGTACGTGGCGTTGGCACGGCCGATGGGGTTGTCCAGGAAGAGGGTGCCCGCGTGCCGGTGCTGGTGCCGGTCGCGGCCCCGGTCGTTGCTGCGGAGCGCTGCCATCGTGCAGTAGAGAGCGATGGCAGCGGTGAGCAGCTGGCCGCCGGAGAAGACGTCGCCCATCTGTCCGACCGGGACGCGCTCGGCGCGCAGCACGGCGTCCGGCTTGAGGATCTCCACGGCGATGCCCCTGGGCTCCAGCGCGGCCTGCACCCCGCGCAGCAGCAGGGACATGCCGTCCCGGCGCAGATCGGAGTTCTTCTTCAGCGCGGCGCGGGTCGCCTCGTCGACGACCTCGCCGAGCCGTTCGGTGAGGGTGGCCTGGTCGGGTTCCTCGAAGCGGATGCGGAGGAACTCCTGGCCGGACCACTCCCCCAGGCCCTCGGGGAGTCGGGAGAGGCGCTGGGCGGAGCGCAGGGTGGTGAGGGCGGACTCCACCAGGCCGCGTAGCCGGTCGACGATGGAGTCGCGGTTGCGTTCCAGCTGGGCCAGTTCATCGGTGAGCACCCGGAGCCTGGGCGCGAAGGCGGCGGCCCACTTCTCGGCGTGCTCGGGGAGCGCCGAGGCCGGAAGCTCGCGGATCTGCTGGCGGGCGGGGGTGCGGACCTGCTCGTAGCGGGTGGAGTTGGCGTGGCGTACGAGGACGTCACTCGCGTCGCGTACGGAGCTCTCGGCGGCGGACAGGTCCGCGGCGCAGCCGCGCAGCGAGCGCCGGGCCTCGGCGGCGGACTGGCGGGCTTCGCCGAGGCTGCCCGGGTAGGGCTCGGGGGTCTCGGGGTCGTCCTCCGCGCCGTGGTCCCTCAGCAGGTCGCGCAGGAGGGCCGCCGTCTCGTCGAAGCCGCCCGCCGATTCCTCTGCGGTGCGGTGGGCGTGCAGCAGCTCGGTGTGGGCGGCACGGGCGGTGTCCAGGGTCGCGGTGGCGGCGGCCAGCTCGGCCGTCGCGGTGCGCAGCAGGGCCTGGGCCTGCTCGGCGTCGGCGGGGACCTGTTCCCCGGGGAGTTCGGTGTGGTGGGGCTCGCCGTCGGCCGGGGCCAGGCGCTCGGCCTCGCCGCGGAGCCGGCCCAGCTGCTCGCTCGCCGTGGAGGCCCGGGTCTCCAGGAGCTGGACCAGGGATTCGGCGCGGGCGGCGGCGGCCTGCCGGGAGGGGCCGTCCGCGCCGTCGGTGCCTTCGAGGAGCTGGGCGGCGCGGGTGCGGACCTTGTTGGTGAGCCGGTCCAGCTCGGCGAGGGCGGCGCTCTCGTCGCTCTCGGCGCGGGCCTGCTCGGCGCGCAGGTCGGCGCCGACGCCGACCTTCTCGTACAGCTGGGACGCGGCCCGGTACGCCTCGCGCAGTGCGGGGAGCGAGGGGCGCGGGCGGTCGTCCGCGGGCTCGGGGAGGTGTTCGGGGGCGCCCGCGATCTCCGCCCGTTCGGCGCGCAGGGCGCGGGCGGTGCGCCGGGCGTCGTCGGCGGCGCGCTGGGCGGCACGGCGGTCCTCGTCGGCGGCGCGGGCGCGCTCCAGGCAGGCGGTGGCACGGGCTTCGGACTCGGCGGCCTCGTCGACGAGTTCGCGGAGCTTGAGCTGCCAGCCGGCCCGCTCGCGGAGCCGGTGCGCGAGGCCCGCGAGGGCGTCGGCGGCGCGGCGGGCGCGCTGGGCGGCCTCCTGGCGCTCCTCGCGGACCCGGGCGGTGTCGGCGGCCGCCTCGTCCGCCTCGGCGCGCACGGTGCGGGCTTCGGCCAGCTCGGCCTCGGCGGTCTCGGCGAGGGTGCGGGCGGTGCGGGCGGCCTCGGCGAGCTCGTCGAGCATGCCGGGCGGGCAGTCGGTCCGCCAGGAGCCGATCCGGGCGGCCAGGGCGCGGTCGGCGGCCAGGCGGCCCGCGAGGGCGCGGATGTCCTCGTCTCGGGCCGCGGCCCTGCTCCTGAGGGCCTGCCGCTCCTCGTCGGCCGCGTGCTCGTCGTGCATCGCCGGGTTCGGCGGGACCAGGAAGACGCCCTCCGTGCCCGCCGCCGGTCCGGTGCCCAGGGGCGGGACGGGGGCGAGCAGCGCGGCGGCGGTGCCGACGGCGACCGCGGAGCGCGGCAGCAGTGCGGCGCCGCTCAGCGCCTCGCGGGCGCGGGCGTGCGAGTCGGGGTCGGTGATGACCACGCCGTCGACCAGTTCGGGGCGGGCGGCGAGGACGGCCGCGTGGTCGGCGGGGTCCACGGCCTGGGCGAGGTAGCGCCAGCCGGGCAGGGCGGGGATGCCGTGCTCGCCGAGGTACTCGACGGTGGCGAGGACGTCGGGCCCGGGCGGCAGCAGTCCGCCGTCGCCGAGCGCGCCGAGGATGCGGGAGTCGTCGGCGGCCGCGGTGCGCAGTTCGAACAGGCGGCGTTCGGCGGAGGTGATGGAGCGGTCGAGCAGTTCCCGCAGTTCGTCGGCGCTGCGGTCCAGTTCCTGTGCGGTGAAGGGCTTCTCGTCGCCCTGCTCGGCGGTGGCGGTCGCGGTGCCCGTGGTCTGCGCGGTCGGGGCCGTGCGGCCGGACTCGCCCGGCCCGGCGGGCGGCTCCCCGGTGATGGTCCGCCGGTCGGGGCCGGGGCCGTGCGGGGCCTCCGCTTCCTGGCCCGCCGCGCCGTTGCGGGGCCGGGGCACACCGGTGCCGGGGCCGGCGGGCAGCCCGAGGAGGTCGGCGAGACGGGGGTCGGCGGCGATCGACTCGGCGGCCCTGAGCTCGGCCTCGTAGGACTGCTCCGCCGCGTACGCGGCGTCGGCGGCGCGGGCCGCGGCGAGTTCGGCGCGGTTCTCGGCGCCGGTGGCCTGGCGGGCCGTTTCGGCGGCGGCGCGGGCGGCCTCGCGGGCGGTGTCCCAGGCGGCCACCGCGGAGGTCTCGGCGTCGCTCGCGGCGAGGGCGGCCCGGGCCGGGTCGGCGTCCGGGGCGGTGTCGTCGAGCCAGCCGGCCCGTACCGCCTGGGCGGTCTCCTGCTCGACCTCGGTGAGGCGCTGGCGCAGGTGCCCGGCCTCGCTGCGGGCGCGCTGGGCCTCGGTGGCGGCGGTGGTCGCGTCGCGGTGGGCGGTCTCGCCCTCGGTCTGGAGGGTGGCGGAGCGCTCCTCCTCCTCGTTGGCGAGCGTCTCACCGGCCTCGGCTGCGGTGTGCAGGGCCTGGACGAGATCGGCGGCGGCCGTGGCGCGGGCGGCGAGGGCGGGCGCGGCGTCCCGTTCGGCCTCGCGGATGGCGACGGCGACCCGGGCGGAGCGGTCGGCGGCGGCGCGGTGGCGGAGCACCGCCTCGGCGGCCTGCCACGCGGAGTGCAGGGTGCGGGCGTCACTCAGCTCGCGGCGCTGGGCGGCGGCGCCCTTCTCGGCCGCGGTCAGGGCCAGGGAGGCGTGCCGGTAGGCCAGTTCGGCGGCGATCAGGGCGCTGTGGCCGCGGGCCTGTTCGGCCGTGGTGACGGTGTGCGCGGCGGCGGTCACCTGCTGGGCCAGTTCGGCGGTGCGGCCGCGCTCCTCGGCGGCGCGGACGGAGAGCCTGCGGGCGAGCGTACGGGTGCGGCGTTCGGCGCCCGCGTGGATGTCCCGGGCGCGGGCGCGGGTGCCCGCGGCCTCCACGATCCGGCCGAGGAGGTCGACGGAGCCCGCGGTGAAGTCGCGTTCGGCGGTCAGCTCGGCGCGGCGGCCCAGCTTGTTGCCGAAGCCACTCACCAGGTCGGCGAGGCCGTCGGTGTCACGGGTGTCGGTGACGGCCCGCAGCAGCAGGTCGGTGAAGTCGGAGTCCTTCTTGACCGCGAAGAGTCCCGCCGCCTCGCCCTCGTCGGCGTTCATCTCGCGCTGGTAGCGGAAGAGTTCGGGGTCGAGGCCCAGGTCGCCGAGGTGCTCGTTCCAGCGGTCGTGGATCTCCTCCCAGTGCACGTCGAGGTGCTGGTAGAACTTGCCGGCCTCGGTGAGCGCGTCGCGGAAGCCCTTCATCGTGCGCCGTCGGCCGCGCGCGCCGGAGGCGCCTTCGGCGGACGGGCGTACGGAGGTGGCCTCGGCGACCGGCAGGGAGTCCAGGCTGAGGCCGGGTCCGGGCCGGAAGGAGTACCAGGCCTCGGCGAACTTCCGCGGGTCGTTGGAGACCTGACGGCCGCGCCATTCGCTGACCTTGCCGACGACCACGCACTCACCGGTGAGGGTGTGCTGCCACTCCAGGGCGACGTGCCCGCAGTCGTCGGCGAGGAGGAACTTGCGCAGCACACCGGAGCTGGCGCCGCCGAGGGTGTTGCGGTGGCCGGGAAGCATCACCGAGAAGATCAGTTTCAGCAGCACCGACTTGCCGCCGCCGTTCTCCAGGAAGAGCACACCCGCGGGCGCGGGGCGCCGCGGCGGGCCGACCGGCTCCTCCTCGAAGAACTCCGCCTGGGCCGGGGCGGGGTGGGGTACGGGTTCGCCCACTCCTCGCAGGTCAAGCACGGTGTCGGCGTAGCGCGCACCGGCAGGCCCGATGGAGTAGAGGCGGACCCGGGACAGCTCGTACATGGCGGCGGACTCTCGTCGTTCAGGCGGCGGCAGGCGAAGGGGGGATGATGGGGCGGCCGGTCTCAGGCGTGGAAGGGCAGGCCCGCGTCGGCGGCCAGCTCCAGGTCGTCGGTGCCCGGCGGCGGGAGCAGGGTCGCGGTGCCGTCGGTGACCGGTACGACGCCGAGGTCCAGCAGTTCGGCCATGGCGGCGCCGCCTGCCATGTCGCGGACCTGGAGCTGGTAGCGGGCGGTGGTGCGGAAGGCTCCTCCGGCGTCGTCCCCGGTGCGCTGGAGGAAGCCGGAGTCGGTGAGGAAGGCGACGGCCTTGCCGACGATGCCGGTGGTGGAACCGGCCAGCCGCCGGGCGTCCTTCGTGGCGCCGGTGGAGCTGCGGCGGGCGTAGATCCGCCAGGCCGCCTCCAGCCCGGGGGCGTCGGTGGCGGGGTCGGTGTTGTCGCCGTGCTCCGCGGCGCGCTCCTCCAGGCGGTGGCAGGCCTGGCGTACGAAGGAGTCGACGCCGTTGACCGTGATCCGGCCGATGTACGCGTCGTCGGCGAGGTCCTCGGGGCGGGGGAAGGACATCGCGGCGACGGCGAGATGGGCGAGCCCGTGCAGGAAGCGGTCGGCGGAGTCGGAGGAGGCGCGGCGGGCGTAGTCGCCCATGCGGACGGCGAAGACGGAGTCCTCGGCGGCGGTCACGGCCATGCCCGCGCGGGTGGAGACCTCCAGGACGACCAGGCCGAGCCCGGTCGCCACGGCGTCGGCGAGCCGGGCGAAGGCGGGCTCGTCCCGGTAGCGGCGGAGCAGTTCGGCGTACTCGGCGTCGCGTGCGGGCAGCAGCTTGGGCTGGAGGCCGAAGGCGACGAGCCGGGCGGCGTCGGCCGCGTCGGCAGGGGTGACGGGGGGTGCGGCGGCGGGGCCGTACTGCTCGACGGGGCCGGTGCCCTCGGTGGCGTACGCGGTGGTCGGCTCGCTCCACGCGTCGTTGTGCTGTGCGCGGTGCTCGCTCACGACTGTCGCTCCTTGCTGCGGAAACACTTCGGTACGGGGTGGGCGGTGCGGGCTCTCGCCGTGGACGCCCGGGGCGGCGCGGCCGGGGCCCGCCGGATCGCGGCGGTCATGACGCCTCCGAGCGGTCCGCGGCCATCCCGGCCGCGTCCAGCAGGGCCGTGCCCACGATCAGGTCGGCGCCGCCGAACTCGGGGTCCTCCAGCGGGGTGCCGTCGTCGACGGAGAACAGCAGCCGTCGCTCGCCCTGCCGGTAGGCGGTGCCGACCGGCGGGCTCGCGGCGTGCACCGCGAGCAGGGCGACCAGGTAGGGCAGGTCGGGGTCGCGGCGCCGGGCCTCGGCGAGGAGTCCGGACAGGCGGCGCGGGGCGTCGTGCTCCAGGTCCAGGAGCTCCATGGCACCGGCGAGCTGTTCCTCGCTGAACCTGCTGTCGTCGGGGGTGGCGATCAGATCGGGCTCGGGCATCTCCACGCCCAGGTGCTCCCGTTCCAGGGGCGGGGTGAGCAGCATCTCGACCAGGTCGCCCACCCGCACCGAGGTGGGGGTGCGCAGGCCGGTGCCGCGGGCGAAGAAGGCGTCGGTGACGCGGATCGCCTGCTCGACGGGGAGCGGCAGGAGCGGGGCGACCAGCTGGCCGTACAGGTCGAGGCCGGTGCGGGCGGCGGGGGTGGCGAAGGCCTGCCGGTCCTGCTCGGCCCGGAAGAGCGGCCCGGCCTCCAGCAGGCGGGACTGGAGCTGGGTGTGGCGGCGGATGCAGTCCTTGACGATGTCGACCAGCTCGGCGGCGCGGCGCTTGTGCTCGGGCTCCTCCGCCTCGTCGCGCGCCTTGCGGATGTTGGTGAGGATCGCGTTCTCGTGGCGGTAGCGGTCGGCCACGTGGTCCAGCGCCTCGGCGATCATGTCGGGCACGGCGTTGAGCCAGTCGACGGCGCGGACGTTGCGCCGGGTGGCCTCCAGGGTCTTGCGGAGGGTCTCCGCGTACTGGACGGTGCGGTAGCGGGCCTGCTCGGCGGCGAGCTGTGCGTCGGCGAGGCGGCCCCGGCTGATGAGGACCTCCAGCTTGACCTCGGCGGCGATCTGGGCGCTGGTGACGTCCGTGTCGAGGGCGCCGACCAGGACGTTGACCGCTTCGTCGGTGGCCCGGAGGAAGACCGTGCCGCCGTGTCCGGGGACCTCCTCGACCAGCTTGAAGTCGTAGTCGCGCCGGACGTACACCCCGTCGGGGCCGAAGGTGCCGTACACCGCGCGGAATCCGCGGTCCACGCTGCCGACGTTGATCAGGTTCTCCAGCACCCAGCGCGCGACGCGCTCGTGCTCGGCCGCGGGGCGGTGCGGGGCCTGGGCGGCGACGCGCGGGAGCAGCCTGGTCACTATCTGGTCGTGGTCGGCGCCGGTGTCGAAGTCCATGTTGAGGGTGACGAGGTCGATCGCGGCGAGGGCGACCTCGGCCATCGCGTAGACCGTGTACTCACCGGCCAGGTTCGCCTTGCGTACGTCGAGGTCGTGCAGCGGCGCCGTGCAGGCGAGCGCGCGCAGCCGCCGCGAGAGCCCCTCGTCGGCGGCCGGGCCCGGGGCGGGCCGCGGGCCCGCGCTGAGCTGGGGCGCGGCGTTGTCCGTGCAGGCAGGCGAAGTCACGGTGCACAGATTAGGTCCTCGCACCGACAACGGTCGAAACGGCGCAGAAGCCACCCCGGCCGCGAGGGTCCGTCGTCACACCGCTGTCCGTCGCCCGGGGGCGGCGGACAGCCCTTCGGCGACAGGCCCGGGGCACCGGGCAGATTTTACGCGGTGCCGTAACCCCCGCCGCCCGGGGTGCGCAGCACCAGGACGTCGCCCGGCTCCAGCTCGGCGGTGTCGCAGCCGTGCAGGGGTGTGTCCGGCCGCCCGTCCGGGTGCTCGACGTGCTGCTCGCCGAGTGCGCCGGGGCCGCCGCCCGCCATGCCGTACGGCCTGACCCGGCGGTGGCCGGAGAGCAGGGTGACGGTGACGGGTTCCAGGAAGCGGAGTCTGCGCTCCACGCCCCGGCCGCCGTGCCAGCGTCCCCGGCCCCCGCTGCCGTCGCGCACCCGGAAGCTCTCCAGCAGGACGGGGTAGCGCCATTCGAGGACTTCGGGGTCGGTGAGGCGGGAGTTGGTCATGTGGGTCTGTACGGCGTCGGTGCCGTCGAAGCCGTCGCCCGCGCCCGAGCCGCTGGCCACGGTCTCGTAGTACTGGACGTGTTCGTTGCCGAAGGTGAGGTTGTTCATGGTGCCCGAGCCCTCGGCCTGGATGCCGAGGGCCCCGTACAGGGCGCCGGTGACGGCCTGGGAGGTCTCCACGTTGCCCGCGACGGTGGCCGCCGGATGGACCGGGGACAGCATGGAGCCCTCCGGGATGCGGATCTCCAGGGGTTCGAGGCAGCCGCTGTTGAGCGGGATGTCCTCGGCGACCAGGGTGCGGAAGACGTACAGCACGGCGGCCATGACCACCGAGCTCGGTGCGTTGAAGTTGCCCGGCTGCTGGGGTGAGGTGCCGGTGAAGTCGACGACGGCGCTGCGGGCTTCCCGGTCGACGGTGAGGGCGGCCGCGATGACCGCGCCGTTGTCGGTCTCGTAGCGGTAGGTGCCGTCGTGGAGGCCGGCGATGATCCGGCGCACGGACTCCTCGGCGTTGTCCTGCACGTGTCCCATGTATGCGGTGACCACGTCCTGGCCGAACTGCTCGGTCATGCGCCGGAGTTCTTCGATGCCCTTCTCGTTGGCGGCGATCTGGGCGCGCAGGTCGGCGAGGTTGGCCTCCGGGTCGCGGGAGGGGTGGGCGGCGCCGGTGAGCAGGGCGCGGGTCTCCTCCTCCCGGAACCTGCCGTCGCGTACCAGCAGCCAGTTGTCGAAGAGCACGCCCTCCTCGTCGACGGTGCGGCTGAAGGCGGGCATGGAGCCGGGGGTGATGCCGCCGATCTCGGCGTGGTGTCCCCGGGAGGCCACCAGGAAGCGCGGGTGTTGGCCGCCCTCCGGGTCGAAGACCGGGGTCACCACGGTCACGTCGGGCAGGTGGGTGCCCCCGTGGTACGGGTCGTTGACGGCGTAGGCGTCACCGGGGCGCATGGTGCCGTGGTTGCGCCGCAGCACCTCCTTGATGGACTCGCCCATCGAGCCGAGGTGGACGGGGATGTGCGGGGCGTTGGCGATCAGGTTGCCGTCCTCGTCGAACAGGGCGCAGGAGAAGTCGAGCCGTTCCTTGATGTTGACGGAGTGGGCGGTGTTCTCCAGTCGCACGCCCATCTGCTCGGCGATCGACATGAAGAGATTGTTGAACACCTCCAGCATCACGGGGTCGACCCGGGTGCCGATGGCGGTGCGGTCGGGGCGGGGGCGGGCCCGGGTCAGCAGCAGGTGCCCGGTGCCGGTGAGGACGGCCTGCCAGCCGGGGTCGACGACGGTGGTGGCGTCGGCCTCGGCGATGACGGCGGGACCGGTCACGGTGTCGCCGGGGCGCAGTTCCTCGCGGAGGTGGAGCGGGGTGTCCTGCCAGCGGCCCTCGGCGTACATCGTCACGGTGTCGCGCGGGCGGGGCTCGGTGCGGGCGCGCGGCTCGGGCCCGGCCGGGGGCGTGGCGGGGCGGCCCGCCGCGCCGGTCGCCTCGACCGTCACGGCCTCGACGACCAGGGGCTTGTCCATGGTGAACGCGTAGCGTGCCCGGTGTTCGGCGGCGAAGGCCGCGGCCATGGCGGGTGCGGTGTCCAGGTCCACGGAGAGGCTGGAGTCCGTTCCGGCGTAGCGCAGCAGGACCCGGGCACGGGTGCTGATCGCGTGGTCGGGCACGGAGTCGGCGCGCAGGTCGGCTCGGGTGGTGGTGGCCAGTTCCTCGCAGAGTGCGTGGACCTCGGCAGCGGTCCGCGCGGTCAGTTCCGCCTCCACCGACCGCTCGCGCATCGCGGTGGCGTCGGCGAGGCCGATGCCGTACGCCGAGAGCACGCCCGCGAGCGGTGGTACGAGCACGGTGTCGATGCCCAGGGAGTCGGCGACGGCGCAGACGTGCTGGCCGCCCGCGCCGCCGAAGCCGGTCAGGGCGTAGCGGGTGATGTCGTGTCCGCGCTGCACGGAGATCTTCTTGACCGCGTTCGCCATGTTGAGCACGGCGATCTCCAGGAATCCGGCGGCGGTCCGGGCGGCCGTGTGCCGGGTGCCGGTGGCGCGGGTGACGTCCTGCGCGAGGGCTTCGAAGCGTTCGCGGACGAGTTCGGCGTCGAGCGGGAGGTCGCCGTCGGGGCCGAAGACGGCCGGGAAGTACCCGGGCTGGACGCGGCCGAGCAGCACGTTGGCGTCGGTGACGGTGAGCGGGCCGCCGCGGCGGTAGCAGGCCGGGCCGGGGACGGCGCCCGCCGAGTCGGGGCCGACCCGCTGACGGCGGCCGTCGAAGTGCAGTACGGAGCCGCCTCCGGCCGCGACGGTGTGGATGCTCATCATCGGGGCGCGCATCCGCACCCCGGCGACCCGGGTGCCGAGTTCCCGCTCGAAGCCGCCCGCGTAGTGCGACACGTCGGTGGAGGTGCCGCCCATGTCGAAGCCGATGACCCGGTCGTAACCGGCCTGTTCGGAGGTGCGGGCCATGCCGACCACGCCGCCGGCGGGGCCGGAGAGCACGGCGTCCTTGCCCCGGAAGTGGGCGGCTTCGCGCAGCCCTCCGTTGGACTGCATGAACAGCAGCCGGATGCCGTCGAGTTCGCCCGCGACGTCGTCGACGTACCGGCGCAGGATCGGCGAGAGGTAGGCGTCGACGACGGTGGTGTCGCCGCGCGGTACGAGTTTGATCAGCGGGCTCACCTCGTGCGAGCAGCTGACCTGGGTGAAGCCCGCCCCCCGGGCGGCGTCGGCCACGGCGCTCTCGTGCTCGGGGTGGCGGTAGCCGTGCATCAGGACGACGGCGGCCGCGCGCATTCCGTCGGCGTGGGCGGCGCGCAGCCGTTCGGTGACGGCCGCGAGGTCCAGGGGGGTGACGATCCGGCCGTGGGCGTCGATCCGCTCGGGGACCTCGATGACCTGGTCGTAGACGGCCTCGGGCAGCAGGATGCGCCGGTCGAAGAGGCGGGGCCGGTTCTGGTAGGCGATGCGCAGGGCGTCCCGGAAGCCTTCGGTGATGACCAGGACGGTCGGTTCGCCGCGCCGTTCGAGCAGGGCGTTGGTGGCGACGGTGGTGCCGATCCGTACGGCGGCGATCCGGTCGGCGGGGACGGGGTCGGCGGGGCCGAGGCCGAGTACGGCCCGGATTCCGGCCACGGCGGCGTCGCGGTAGCGGTCCGGGTCGTGGGAGAGCAGCTTGCGGGTGATCAGATGTCCGTCGGGGGCCCGGCCGACGATGTCGGTGAAGGTTCCGCCCCGGTCGATCCAGAACTCCCAGCGTCCGGTCATCCCCCCATATTGGCGGGTGGCGGCCGAGGACGCGAAGGGCGGGCCCGGAAAAGAAAAGAGGGTGGGCCGGTGTTCCGGCCGTACGCGCCGCGCGCCCCCCGACGCGCGTCGCTGTGCGTACTCGGTCAGACCGCCGGGGTGTCGGGTCCGATCCGGCTGCGTACCGCCGTCTGCACCTCGGCCTCCTCGGCGGGATCGGCAGCGAGGCGGCGCAGGCGCTCGGCGACCCTGATGTCACCGGTCTCCGCGTGGAGTGCGGCGACCTCGCGGGTGGTCTCCTCGCAGTCCCACAGGCACTCGACGGCGAAGCCGGTGGCGAAGGTGGGGTCGGTGGCGGCCAGTGCGCGGGCCGCCCGGCCGCGCAGGTGCGAGGAGGAGGTCTCGCGGTAGACGTGCCGCAGTACGGGGGCGGCGCAGGCGATGCCGAGCCGTCCCGCGCCGTCCACGAGTGTCCACAGGCGGGGCTCGTCCGGCCCCGCGCCGCGCACGGCCTCGCGGAGCGCCCCGAGGACCACCGTCGCGTCCTGGACGCCGCCCCGGCAGGCGAGCACCCCGGCCGCGGAGGCTCCCAGGGCGTCGGGCCGCCGGACCCAGCGCCTGGCGCGCTCCACCGCCGCGTCCCCGCACATCCGCTCGAAGGCGGCGATGGCCGCGTCGGCGACGGTGCGCGAGGCGTCGGCCGCACCGGCCTCGATCAGGTCGAGCACCGCCGGGTCCCCGGCTTCCGCCAGGTAGTGCAGGGCGGCGCCCCGGGCGCCCTCCGGGCCGCTGCGGGCGGCCTCGGTGATCGCGGGCCGGTCCTCGGGGCCGGCGACGGCGGCGAGGCAGCGGGCGGCGGGGCCATGGAGGACGCTGCCGCGTTCGATTCCCTGCTGGGCCCAGTCGAAGACGGCCTGGACGCTCCAGCCGGGGCGGGGGCCGCCGGGCCTCATCTGGCGCTGCCAGCGGTCGAACGAACCCTGCTCCGAGGCGGCCCGGATCCGGGCGCCGACCTCCTCGCGAGGGTCGTCCGCCCAGAGCCGCCAGGGACGGGGCTCATAGGCGTCGCGCACCACGGCGGCCAGCTCGGCGGAGCCCTCCACGGTGTCCGGGAAGCGGCCGAGCACGGGCACGGCGAGGCTGCGGAGCCCCGCGTCGTCGTCGCGCAGGGCCAGCTCGTCCAGGGCCCAGGCCCAGTTGGAGCCGGTGGCGGCGTAGCGCCGCAGCAGAGCCAGGGCGTCGCCGCGTCCGTACGCGGCCAGGTGGCCGAGCACGGCGAGGGCGAGCCCGGTGCGGGAGTCGTCGGTGTCGAGGTGGTCGTCGGGATCGCACAGGTGGCGCTCGATCTCCTCGATGCCTCCGTCGAGGTCGAGATACAGGCGCGCGTAGTAGAGGGAGCGGTTCTCCACCTGCCAGTCGTGACGCGGATCGCTCAGGACGCAGTGGTTGAGGGCCGCCAGGGCCTCCGGGCGTGGTGCGGCGAGCGCGTGGAGCGTGCCGTCGCCACGGCCTCTCTGCAGCAGACCGAGCAGTGTGCCGCTCGGCGCTATGAACGGATCAAACATGGAAAAAGCCTCACATCAAGCTGTCGACGCAATCGGGACTGTGCCGTTCCAAGTGCCGGGTGGGCACTACGCCGCGCAGCAACATGATCGGCCGACCGTCGTCTTCTGCTTGGTGTAGACCATTTTCCTCTGCCTCTCGTCGGTGGCCCGGAGCCGGGCCCGCGACGTCATGATGACCCAGCCATTTCGCCACCGCGACCACATTTACCGCGTACCCGGTCAACGGGCGCCGAAGCGTTCCAGCAGGTCGGCCTTGCCGAACATGCGCGCGGTGTCGACGGCGGAGGGGGTTCCGCCGGCCGGATCGGCCCCCGCGGCGAGCAGGGCGTCGATCACCTCGTCCTCGCCCTTGAAGACGGCACCGGCGAGCGGGGTCTGCCCACGGTCGTTGGCCCGGCCCGGGTCGGCGCCGCGCTCGACGAGCGCCGTGACGGCGGCGGCGTGGCCGTGGTAGGCGGCGAGCATCAGCAGCGAGTCGCCCCGGTCGTTGGTGAGGTTCACGGGGACGCCCGCGTCGACGTACGCGGCGAGCGCCTCCGTCTCACCGCGGCGAGCCAGGTCGAAGACCTTCGTCGCCAGCTCGACCACCTCGGGATCGGGGGTTTCGCTCATCGGGCGGACCGCCTTTCTCTCATCGTTCTGCACCACTGCCGACCTGCCGGAACGTACGCCGTGGGGGCCGTACGAGTGAACCGACAGGGTACTGCCCGCCCGGGTCGTACGACCCCGGCCGTCCCTGGCAAAGGATCACGGACGGCACGCCTCCCGCCACCGGTGGTTCCGCCGCGTCGGGCCCCCGGACGGCCAATCAAGTGAAAACAATGACTTTTCACCCGAACACAGCTTTTGTCATATAGATACTTCCGGTGAACCTGGAAGGACTCATGGTGACCGTCCCCCCAACCAGGAGAACCACTCATGATCCTGTCCATGTCAGGCGTCGTCATCCTCGGCATCATCGTCTTCCTCTTCTTCAGGAAGGACGGCCTCAAGGCCTCGCACGCCCTCGTCACCGCCCTGTTCGGCTTCTACCTCGCGGGCACCGCCATCGCCCCGAGCATCACCGCGGGCGGCGCGAGCCTCGCCGGCCTCCTGGGCGGGATCAAGTTCTGACCCCCCGCGACCGCTTCCACCCCTTCAGGAGACCGATGTGGCCCGGCGACCACTCCCCCGCATTCTGAGCAGCGGCAGCGCCTCGATCACTCGCAGCCGAGAGTTCGCGCGCACGGCCGCCGACAACGCCACGGACATCCTCCATCCGCTGATCACGATCACCCGCGGCCTGCGGCTGCTGGCCGCGGCCGGACGGCAGAGGTGGGCCGCGACGCCCAAGGACAAGCGCGGTCCCGTGCTGTTCACCGTCGCGGTCTGCCTGTTCGCCCTGGCACTCATGCCGTTCGGAGGGCTGATCGCCCTGGTGACGGTGATGGGCGCCGCGGCCTGGAAGGGCCGGGAGCCGTCCGCGGCCGGGACCGGCCCCGCCGAGGCGGAGACCACCCGGCTGCGCTCCCTGTACGAGGCGCTCGTGCCGTACTTCGCCGTGCCCGACGACCCCGCTCCGCTGTACGCGCACGGCGGCGACTGGGAGAAGGCGTTCAGCGACTACGCCTTCGACGGCGACGGGCGGCCCACCCGGCTCCGGGTGACGTACCCCGCCTGCTTCACCGACGGGGAGGCCGCCGCCCGGGCCCGGATCGAACGGCTGCTGCACGCCAAGTCCGGCCGCAGCCGCGAGTACCGCTTCACCTGGAACGAGGAGGACAACCAGCTCCTCATGAACGTCCTCGGCGCCCTGCCCACCTCGATCGGCGCCCAGCGCTTCGTCACCGCCCCCGGCGAGACCGTGCTGGGCTTCACCGACGGCGAGGCGGTCCAGCGCACGGTCCCGGTGCACGACGGCGACATCACCCGTGACGCCCCGCCGGTCGTCTGGCGGACCGGAACCCGCTCCACCGAACCCCATCTCCTGGTGGTCGGGCAGCCCGGCAGCGGCACCACGACCCTGATGCGCTCCCTCGCACTCCAGGCCCTCCAGCACGGCGACATCCTGGTCGTCGAGGCCACCGCGACCGGCGAGTACGCCTGCCTGCCCGGACGGGACGGCGTGCTGGCCGTGGAGTGCGATCCGGCCGCGGCGCTGGCGACGCTGGAGTGGGCGGCCCACGAGACGGAACGGCGGCTGCTCGTCGCGAGCCGGGCCCGGCAGGCCGGTCACCCGCTGCCCGACGACATCGGACGGCCGCTGTGGATCCTGCTGGACCGGCCCGGTCTGCTGGGCAGGCTCGCCGCCGCGAGCGGCCGGCCCGACCCCCTGGAACTGCTCCAGGCGCCGCTGCGGCACGGCAGGGCGACCGGCGTCACGGTGGTGCTGGCCGACCAGTTCGACAGCCTGGACGCACTCGGCGAGAACGTACGCGCCCAGCTGCGGGCCCGGGTCGTGCTCGGTGACTGCTCCCGCGAGGAGGTCGCGTCGGTGCTCGGCGCCGAGCCGGACACCACCCCGGCGCCCGAGATCCCGCCCGGCCGGGGCTACGCCCGCCTCGGCACCGGCCCGGTGCTGCGCCTCCAGGTCCCGGCCACGCCCGACCCGTACGACGAGACGAGCGGCGAGGCGCTCCGCCGGGCGGTGCTCGGGCTGCTTCCCGAGCGGCGCGACGCCGTCACGCCGACCGGGGCCCGGGACGCGGCCGGCACGGAGCGGCCGGACGCCCCCGGACCCGCAGGCGTCCCGGAGCCGCTGCTGCCGCGCGCCATCTCCGAGGGCCTGGCGGTCACCGACTGACGGCGGTGGTGTCCGTGGTGACGTCGCGCACGGTTCAGGCGACGAACGTGCGCGGCGCCTCGGCCCCCGCGCCCGCCCCCGAGCCGACCAGCCGGGCCGCCGCCGCGAGCCGCGCCGCCGCCTCGTCCGCGACCGGCCCCGCGACCGTGAACGGCAGCCGCACGTACCCCTCGAACGCGCCGTCCACCCCGAACCGGGGGCCGGACGGAACCCGGATGCCGACCCGCTCCCCCGCCACCGCCAGCCGGGACCCGGAGAGCCCGCCGGTGCGCACCCAGAGCGTCAGGCCCCCGCTGGGCACGGAGAACTCCCAGTCGGGCAGCTCCCGGCGGACGGCGGCGACGAGCGCGTCCCGGTTCTCCCGGGCCTGCTCCCGCCGTATCCGCACGGCCTCCTCCCAGCCACCGGTGCGCATCAGCCAGTTCAGGGCGAGCTGTTCGAGGACGGGCGTGCCCATGTCGGCGTAGGCGCGGGCGGCGACCAAGCTGCGGATCACGTCCGGGGCGGCGCGCACCCAGCCGATCCGCAGGCCCGCCCAGAACGCCTTGCTCGCCGAGCCGACCGTGATCACCGTGGAGCCCGCCGGGTCGAAGGCGCAGACCCGGCGCGGCATGCTCACCCCGGGGTCGAGGCAGAGCTCGTTCATGGTCTCGTCGACGACCAGGACCGTCCCGGCGGAGCGGGCCGCGTCGACCAGACCGCGCCGCTGGTCCTCGTCTGCCAGGGCACCGGTCGGGTTGTGGAAGTCGGCGACGACGTAGGCCAGACGCGGTGCCGCCTCCCGCAGGACCTGCCGCCAGCGGTTCAGGTCCCAGCCGCCGAGCCCCTCCTCCATCGCCACCGGAACCAGCCGGGCACCCGCCTCCCGCATCAGCTGCAGGATGTTGGCGTAGCTCGGGGACTCCACCGCGATCCGCTCGCCGCGGCCCGCGAAGAGATGACAGATCGCGTCGATGGCACCCATGGCGCCGGTGGTGACCATGATCTGTTCGGGCATGGTCGGTACACCGCGCGCGGTGTACCGCTCGGCGATCATCTGCCGCAGCGCGGGCAGACCGGCCGGGTAGTCGCCGTGGGTGTGGGCGTACGGGGGCAGTTCCTCGATGGCGCCCTGCACGGCCCGGGTCAGCCACGGCTCGGGGGCGGGCAGCGAGGCGCAGCCCAGGTCGATCATGGAGCCGAGGGACTCCGGGGGCAGCGGCTCCAGGCCGCGTGCGGGCAGCGTGTTGCCCGCGGGCACCGCCGTCCAGCTGCCCGCCCCGCGGCGGGACTCCAGGAAGCCCTCGGTGCGCAATGCCTCGTACGCGGCGGCGACGGTGGTGCGGCTCACGGAGAGGGCGAGGGCCAGTTCGCGCTCGGCGGGGAGCCGGGCGGCGACCGGCACCCGGCCCTCCAGCACGAGCAGGCGGATGCCGTCGGACAGCACCCGGTAGGCGGGCGGGCGGCGGGTGCCCGGCCCGGCGGGCCGGGACTGCTGTGCCTGGAGCTGGCGGGCCAGCTGCGCCGCCCCGACTGCCGAGGTCCACTCAGCCATGGAAATCAGTCCACCTTCCTCGGATTGGCCATAGTTGGAAGCCAATCCCCTGCCACAGAGTGACATGCGGCAGTCCACCTTCACCACATCAGGGGGTACGTCTTGTCCACCGCCTCCGCCCCTCACGGGGCGCGCCTCACCCGTCGGCTGGTCCAGCTCTACGTCGGTCTCGCGCTGTACGGGGCCAGCTCCGCGCTCCTGGTCCGCGCCGGTCTGGGGCTCGAACCCTGGGGCGTGCTGCACCAGGGGCTCGCCGGGCGCACCGGGCTGTCCATCGGGGTCGTCTCGATCATCGTGGGTGCCGTGGTGCTCCTGTTGTGGATACCGCTGAGACAGCGGCCCGGACTGGGCACCGTCTCGAACGTGTTCGCGGTCGGCCTCGCCATGGACGGCACGCTCGCGCTCGTCCCCGCCGCGCACGGTCCGGCCGCGCGGATCGCGGTGCTGGTCGCGGGGGTCGTGCTCAACGGGGTGGCGACCGGTCTGTACATCGCGGCCCGGTTCGGGCCGGGCCCCCGCGACGGGCTGATGACCGGGCTGCATCTGCGAACCGGCCGCTCCATCCGGCTGGTGCGGACGCTGATCGAGGTCGCGGTCGTGGCGAGCGGCTTCCTGCTCGGGGGCTCCCTCGGGGTGGGCACGGTGCTGTACGCCCTGGCCATCGGCCCGCTCGCCCAGTTCTTCCTGCGGCTCTTCGCGGTCGGCCGGGAGCCCGCCGGGGAGGACCCGGATCGGGCGGGGACCGCCGAGGAGACATCCGCCGGGGAAGCGTCCGCCGAGGAGATGGCCACCGGGGAGATGGCCACCGGGGAGGCACCCGCCCCTGAGGTGTCCGCCGGGGCGGATCCCGTCGCTCCCGCGCCGGGCGACGGCTCCACCTGCGTCACCCCGGGGACACCGGGGCAGGCGATACTTCCGCAGTGACCTCAGAACGCCACCCCTATCTCGACCACCCCGCGACGATCCCCTTCGCCCACCGGGGCGGTGCGGCGGACGGGATCGAGAACACCACCGCCGCGTTCCGCCGGGCCGCCGACGCCGGGTACCGCTATTTCGAGACCGATGTGCACACCACGTCGGACGGCCGCCTGGTGGCGTTCCACGACACCACCCTGGACCGGGTCACCGACGCCCGCGGCCGGATCTCCGAACTGCCCTGGAGCGAGGTGCGGCGGGCCAGGGTGGCGGGCCGGGAACCGCTGCCGCTGTTCGAGGAACTGCTGGAGACGTTTCCCGGGGCCCGCTGGAACGTCGACCTCAAGGCCGCCTCCGCGCTGGAGCCGCTGGTCGGTCTGATCCGCCGGACGAACGCCTGGGACCGGGTGTGCGTCGGCTCCTTCTCCGAGGCGCGGGTCGCCAGGGCGCACCGCCTGGCGGGCCCCCGGCTCGCCACCTCCTTCGGCGTCCGGGGCGTGCTGGGCCTGCGGCTGCGCTCGTACGGGATACCCGCGGCGCTGCGGGCGGGCGCGGTGTGCGCGCAGGTCCCGGAGCGCCAGAACGGCATCCGGGTGGTCGACCGCCGCTTCGTGCGCGAGGCGCACGCGCGCGGCCTCCAGGTGCACGTGTGGACCGTGAACGAACCCGAGCGGATGGCGGCTCTCCTCGACCTCGGTGTGGATGGCATCATGACCGATCACATCGAGACGCTGCGCACGGTGCTGAGCGAGCGGGGGGCCTGGGCCTGATGCCTGCCGTGCGGGGTCTCCACGGGGAGAGACGAGGGGGCGCGGCGTGAGCACCGAGACCGCGGAATCCGCTGGACCGAGCGGCCCGGACACGGCCGAGGAAGCGGGCCGCAGACGCGAGCAGCGCGGCTGGTATTTCTACGACTTCGCGTGCTCCGTCTATTCGACGAGCGTGCTGACGGTGTTCATCGGCCCGTATCTGACCTCGATCGCCAAGGCGGCCGCGGACGCCGACGGCTTCGTGCACCCGCTCGGCATTCCGGTCCGGGCCGGATCGCTGTTCGCGTACACGGTCTCGGTCTCCGTGGTGCTCGCCGTGATCGTGATGCCGATCGCCGGCGCCGCCGCGGACCGTACGGGGCGCAAGAAGCCGCTGCTGGCGGCCGCCGCCTACACCGGGGCCGCCGCGACCACCGGCATGTTCTTCCTGGACGGGCACCGCTATCTGCTGGGCGCGTTCCTGCTGATCGTGGCGAACGCGGCGATCTCGGTGTCGATGGTGCTGTACAACGCCTATCTGCCGCAGATCGCCGGGCCGGACGAACGGGACCGGGTCTCCTCGCGCGGCTGGGCCTTCGGCTACACCTCGGGCGCACTCGTCCTGGTGCTCAACCTGATCCTGTACACGGGCCACGACTCCTTCGGACTGTCCGAGTCCGACTCGGTACGGATCTGCCTGGCGTCGGCCGGCCTGTGGTGGGGCGCCTTCACCCTCGTGCCGCTGCGCCGGCTGCGTGACCGGGGCGTGGCGGCTAACGGCGAGGGAGCGGTCGGCTCGGGCTGGAAACAGCTGCTTGCCACCCTGCGCGACATGCGCCGCCACCCGCTGACGCTCTCCTTTCTCCTGGCGTACCTCGTCTACAACGACGGCGTGCAGACCGTGATCTCCCAGGCGTCGGTGTACGGCTCGGAGGAGCTGGGGCTCGACCAGACCACGCTGATCACGGCGGTGCTGCTGGTGCAGGTGCTGGCGGTGGCCGGAGCGCTGGGGATGGGACGGCTGGCGCGCTCGTACGGCGCGAAGCGCACGATCCTCGGCTCGCTGGTGGTCTGGACGCTGATCCTCGTCGCCGGCTACTTCCTCCCTTCCGGGGCGCCGGTCTACTTCTACGTCCTGGCCTCGGCGATCGGCATGGTGCTGGGCGGTAGCCAGGCCCTGTCGCGCTCGCTCTTCTCGCACCTGGTGCCGCGCGGCAAGGAGGCCGAGTACTTCTCGGCGTACGAGATGAGCGACCGCGGACTGAGCTGGCTGGGGCCGCTGGTGTTCGGACTCGCGTTCCAGCTGACCGGCAGCTACCGGGACGCGATCATCTCGTTGGTGATCTTCTTCGTGGCCGGTGCCGCACTGCTCGCGAGGGTGCCGGTGCGCCGGGCAGTGGCCGCCGCGGGCAATCCCGTACCGGAACGGATTTAGACGTTGAAGTGAAAGGCCGGTAGTGTACGCCTTTGGCCTGCCCGGAGGACCGTTACTGCGCGTGGAAGCAGCAAAACCGTTGGGTGACAACTTCCACCAGATGTGACAATCCGGGCATTGCTGGGTACTTGGAACCCTGGGAAACCTTAGAAAGCAGCGGCACGACGGGCGACGCATGACCGGCAACGGGAATCTTTGCCGCCGACCGGACGTTGACCGGATGACGACGACAGCGACACCTGTCCTGTGGGCGACAAGCCCGGGAGGCACGATTCATGAGTGAGCGAGCTCTCCGCGGCACGCGACTCGTGGTTACCAGCTACGAGACGGACCGCGGCATCGATCTGGCCCCGCGCCAGGCGGTGGAGTACGCATGCCAGAACGGACATCGATTCGAGATGCCGTTCTCGGTAGAGGCGGAGATTCCGCCGGAGTGGGAGTGCAAGGCGTGCGGCGCCATGGCACTCCTGGTGGACGGGGACGGCCCCGAGGAGAAGAAGGGCAAGCCTGCGCGCACGCACTGGGACATGCTCATGGAGCGGCGCACCCGCGAGGAGCTGGAGGAAGTCCTCGCCGAACGGCTGGCGGTACTGCGCTCCGGTGCCATGAACATCGCCGTGCACCCGAGGGACAGCAGGAAGTCCGCCTGACCCTTCACGCACCACCTCAGTACGACAGAGCCGCGGGCCGTGACACCGATCGTGTGTCACGGCC
>NZ_JBHJQP010000119.1:0-26351 GCF_042262625.1 Streptomyces sp. NPDC056347
GCCCTGGACCGGCCCCGGGCGCTGCCCGGCCGACGCGGGGCGCCCCGGACGTACCGCGGGCCCGGGGCCGGCCCCGCGGTCACTCGCCGCCGCGTGCGCAACGGCGTACGGACAGCGGTACGAACACCGCGAGCAGCACCGCCGACCAGGCCAGCGTCCCGGCCACCGGATGGGCGACGGGCCAGGCGGCACCGGCCTCGGGGGCCGCGTTGCCGAACAGGTCGCGGGCGGCCGAGGCCATGGCGCTGATCGGGTTCCACTCCGCCACCGTCCGCAGCCAGCCCGGCAGGTTCCCGGTCGGGATGTAGGCGCTCGACAGCAGCGGCAGCACGAAGGTGGCGCTGCCCAGCTGGCCGGCGATCTCCTCGTTGCGGATCAGCAGCCCCAGCCAGCAGCCCAGCCACGACGTGGCGAACCTGAGCAGCAGCAGGAGCCCGAAGGCGCCCAGCGCGGCGAGCGGGCCGCCCTCGATCCGCCAGCCGACCGCGAGCCCGACCAGGATCAGCGGGACCATGCCGACGGCCGTGGTCAGCAGGTCGGCGGCGGTCTGGCCGAACGGTACGGCCGCCCGGCTCATCGGCAGCGTACGGAACCGGTCCATCACTCCGCGGTGGCAGTCCTGCGAGGACTGGAACATGCCGACCATGAGGCCGCCCGCCGCCGTCGCCGCCAGCAGGCCCGGCACGAGGAACGCCCGGTACTCCCGGCCGGGCACGGCCAGTGCGCTGCCGAAGACGTAGCCGAAGAAGAGCAGCATCGTGATCGGCATGGTCTGGGTCAGGATCATCACGCCCGGGGCGGCCTTGATGCGTTGGAGATGACGGCCCAGCACGGCCAGGGCGTCGGCGACGGGAGCGCTCGTCGCGGTGGGCGGGGCGTGGACCGTCGCGGTGCCGTTCATGCCGCTGTCTCCTTCGGCGCGGGGGCGGTACGGCCGTCGTCGCGGCCGGTCAGGCGGAGGAAGACCTCGTCGAGCGTCGGCGGGCGCAGGCCGACGTCGACCACCGGAACGCCCGCCGCGTCGAGTTCGCGGACCAGGCGGGGGAGGGTGAGCGTGGTGTCGGTCGTGACGGCGCCCACCGTGCGGTGCTCGTGGTCCAGCACCGGCGCGGAGCCGGTGAGCTGGTCGAGCACCCCGGCCGCCCGGGTCACGGCCGACGCCTGGGCGACGACCACCTCGGCGTAGCTGCCGATCCGGGCCTTCAGCTCGGCGGGGGTGCCGTGGTGGGCGGCCCGGCCGCGGTCGACCAGCACGATGTCGTCGGCCAGCCGGTCCGCCTCCTCCAGGTACTGCGTGGTGAGCAGGACGGTGGTGCCCCGGCCGGTCAGCTCCCGCACCGCCTCCCAGATCCGGTTGCGGCTGTGCGGGTCGAGGCCGGTGGTCGGCTCGTCCAGGAACAGCACCCGGGGGCGGGTCAGCAGGCTGGCGGCGAGGTCGAGGCGGCGGCGCATGCCGCCCGAGTAGGTGCGGGCCGGGCGGTCGGCCGCCTCGGCCAGCCCGAAGCGTTCCAGCAGCTCGTCGGCGCGGGCCCGGGCCGCCTGGCCGCGCAGCCGTTGCAGCCTGGCGAAGAGCCGCAGGTTCTGCCGCCCCGACAGCTCGCCGTCGACCGAGGCGTCCTGCCCCGTGACCCCGATCGCCGCGCGCACCGCGCCCGCCTCGCGCACCACGTCGTGGCCCGCGACGCGGGCGCTGCCGCCGTCCGGCGCCGTCAGCGTCGTGAGCACCCGGACGGCGGTGGTCTTGCCCGCGCCGTTCTGCCCCAGCACCCCGCAGACCGACCCCTCGGCCACCGCGAGATCGAGGCCGCTCAGGGCGTGGACCTCCCCGTACCGCTTCTCCAGACCTTCACTAAGTACAGCGTACGTAGTTGTCATGCGGGCCACCGTAGCGCACTACGTACGGTGTACGTAACTACGATGGGGGGCGAGGTGATGATCGATGGTGGGGCGACCCGCTGTACCCGAAGTGATCTGGGCGCGCCCCGAGCGTGCGGGCCGGGGCCCCAAACCCGCGTTCAGCAGGGCGGACATCGCGGCGGAGGCCGTCCGGGTCGCCGACGCGGAGGGGCTCGACGCGGTCTCCATGCGCAAGGTCGCGGCCGGGCTCGGCTGCGGCACGATGTCGCTCTACAACTACGTGCCGCGCAAGGAGGACCTGTACGAGCTGATGCTCGACGCGGTCAGCGCCGGATACGACTTCCCCGAGCCGTCCGGTGACTGGCGCGCCGATCTCGTCGCACTGGCCCGGCAGACCCGCGCGACGATGCACCGCCACACCTGGGTGCCCCGGCTGATGTCGCCGGTGTACGGCTTCAGCCCCAACGCCCTGCGGTACCTGGAGTACGCGCTCAGTTGCCTGGACGGGGTCGGCGCACGGTTCGGCGAGAAGATGGAGCTCATCGCCATGGTCAACGGTGTGGTCACCACCTATGTGGCCAACGAGATCGCCACGGCGGAACGCAGCCGGTCGCTGCCCTGGTCCGAGGAGCAGGAACAGGCCGCCCGCACCGGCTATCTGATCAGCCAGATCGCGACGGGGAAGTACCCGCGGATGGCGGCCGGGTTCGCCGAGGACCCCGGGCCGATCGACCTGGACGGAGTCTTCGAACGGGCGCTCCGCCGGGTGCTGGACTCCTTCGACCGCTGAGACGCCTGAGACGGCTGAGGCGGCTATGACCGCTGAGACAGTTGAGGCCACTGGGGGCTGTCGAGCCCGCCGGGACCGCCGGGACCGCCGGGATCGCCGGGGAAGCCAGAGCCGTCGGGGCCGACGAGCGGCGGCCGGGGCCTCAGAGCAGGGCGAACTGCCCGTCCGGGCCCTCCTCCCGGTGGCCCAGCACCGAGGCGGGCCGCCGGGCCGCGGCCGCCACGGGCAGTACACCCGCCGCCCGCAGCTCGGCGGCCGTGATCCACGGGCCGTCGGCCAGGGCCTCCTGCCGGGGCCGGAGCCCGTCCAGCAGGGCGAGCAGGGTGATCAGCTCCAGCAGCTCCGAGGTCCACGCCTGGGGCCAGGCGCCGGGCCGGAGCGCCGCCAGGCCGTCCGCGTCCTTCGCCCCGGCCGCCGAACGGCGCGCGAACCAGAGCTCCAGCATCCGGACCCCGCCCACCCGGAACTCCCACGCCCCGGCCGGAACCGGCGCGATGCGCCCCGTACCCAGGCCGAGCGTCCCGGTCTCCGCGTCGTACTCCAGGGCTTCTGGCACCGGAGGCACCGTCGCCCGCACATAGGGCCGCCGCCCGCCGGGCAGCCGGGGACGCTCCCCGCCCCCGGCGCCCCGCAGCTGGAGCCGCAGCAGCTCCTGCCCCAGTTCCACCCCGGCCGACCAGCGCGCGGGGTCGGCGGGCAGCGGGACCACGCAGCCAGCGGGCGAGGGGCGGGCCGCCGCCAGCACCCACGCCAGCACCGAACCGGCGGTCACCGCCGCCCCGTGGCGCGCCCGCAGCAGATCCAGCAGCCCCGGCGCCAGATTGGGCTCCTGGCCGCCGGGGCGCCGGAACAGCGGCCGGATCCGGCCGGGACGGCCCGCGGGGGAGTGGCCGTCCGGCAGCAGCCCCGTCACGGACAGGGCGGGCCCGGTGTCCCGGGGCGCGTACCCGTGCTCCACGGCGAAGAGCTGGTGGTCGTCGGCGACCCGCCACAGCTCGGGGCGGGCGGCGTCGATCAGCCGGTGGTCGGGGAGCAGCCACTGCTCGTCGAACGGACCGTGCGCGATCCGCACCGGCTCGGGGCACGGCCCCTCCTCGCGGGCGAACCGGCCGGTCCCGGTGGCCTGGCCGGGCAGCGCCGCGACCGCCGTCCGCGGGGTGCGGGCACGGGTCGCGCCGAACAGCCGCTCCCGCTCCTCGGCCGGAGCCCGCACCAGTCGCTCCCAGCGCGCCCGCAGCCAGCCCGCGTCCGGGGCGATCACCCAGGGGCGGCCGGTGCGCAGCGGGCGTACGGACCAGGGCATGAGGTCGTCGAGGAGCGGGGCGCCCGCGTCCCGGCCGTCACCCGAGCCGCCCGTCGCCCGTGCTGCCACCGCGTCGTCCTCCCCCGTCGCCACGCCGCCCGTCCGTGGGCATCGTAGGGCTTCAGTGCGCCTCCAGCGTGACCGAGAAGGAGAACCGGTCGCCCCGGTAGCGGATCTGGGCCACGTCGACCACCTGCCCGCCCTCGTCGTACGTCACGCCCGTGTAGAACAGGATCGGGCTCAGCAGCGGTACCTGGAGGAGGTCGGCGGTGACCGGGTCCGCCAGGCGTGCCTCCACCGTGTCGGTGATGCGCGCGATCCGTACACCGACCCGGTCGCGCAGCACCTTCGTCATCGGCCAGCGCTCCAGATCGGCGACGTCCAGCCGGGCCGCCACCTCGGGACGCACCAGGTTCTCCGCCCAGTTGGTGGGCTCGTCGCTCTCCCCGTCGTGGCGCAGCCTGCGGTAGCCGACCACCTCCGGGCAGCCGGGGAAGTACGTGGCCAGCTCGCCCGGCACGGCGACCGGGCCGTGGCCGAGCACCGAGGTCCGCTCGCCCGACTGCTGGGCCACGATCGCGTCGATCGAACCCAGCAGCCGGACCGGGGACACCCGCCGGGCGCGCGGCTCGATGAAGGTGCCGCGCCTGCGGTGCCGGCTGATCAGCCCCTCGGTCTCCAGCTCCTTGAGGGCCTGGCGCATGGTCAGGACGCTGACGCCGTAGTGCGCGGCGAGCTGTTCCTCGGTCGGCAGCCGCGCCGAGGCGTCCTGGGCGCGCCCCAGTATCGAGGCGCGCAGCGACTGCGAGACCTGGTACCACAGCGGCAGCTTGCGGTTCAGGACCAGCGAGTCGGGGGCGAAGGCGGGCCCCGGGGGGATCTTGGGTGGCTGCGGCACCTGGGGCCTTTCGTTCGGGGCGGGCGGGCCGCCGGTCGGGGGCGCGGCCGTCGTCTACGGCCGGAAGTTGCGGCTCAGACCCTGCCATACGTCGTCGTAGCCGCGCTGCAGGTGGTCGGCGGTCGCCGCCTGCTCCGTCGCCGTCACCGGCCAGCGGGTCTCGAACATGAAGGCGAGGCCGTCGTCGATCTTCTGCGGCTTCAGCTCCGCCTCGCTCGCCCGGTCGAAGGTCGTCCGGTCCGGGCCGTGCGCCGACATCATGTTGTGGAGCGAGCCGCCGCCCGGGACGAAGCCGCCCTTGCCCGCCGTCTTGGCGTCGTACGCGCCCTCGATCAGGCCCATGTACTCGCTCATCACATTGCGGTGGAAGTACGGCGGCCGGAAGGTGTCCTCGCCGACCAGCCAGCGCGGCGCGAAGACCACGAAGTCGACGCCGGCCAGTCCCGGGGTGTCGGACGGCGAGGTCAGCACCGTGAAGATCGACGGGTCGGGGTGGTCGTAGCTGATCGAGCCGATGACGTTGAAGCGGTGCAGGTCGTAGACGTACGGGGTGTGGTTGCCGTGCCAGGCGACCACATCGAGCGGGGAGTGGTCGTACGTCGCCGACCAGAGGTTCCCGCAGAACTTGTTGACCACCTCGACCGGGCGGTCCTCGTCCTCGTACGCGGCGACCGGAGCGAGGAAGTCCCGGGCGTTGGCCAGGCCGTTGGCGCCGATCGGGCCGAGGTCGGGGAGGGTGAAGGGCTGCCCGTAGTTCTCGCAGACGTAGCCGCGGGCGGTGGCGTCGAGCAGCTCCACGCGGAACCGGACGCCGCGCGGGATCAGCGCGACATGCCCGGGCTCGGCCCGCAGCAGGCCCAGTTCGGTACGGAGCAGCAGTCCGCCGTGTTCCGGGACGATCAGCAACTCGCCGTCCGAGTCGCTGAACACCCGGTCGGTCATGGAGGCGTCGGCGTGGTAGAGGTGCACGGCCATGCCGGTGCGCTGAGCGGCGTCGCCGTTGCCGCCGAGGGTCCACAGGCCCGCCAGGAAGTCGGTGCCGGGGGCGGGCTCGGGGAGCGGGTCCCAGCGCCGCCGGTTGGGGTCGGGCACCGACTCGGTGAACGGGGCCGTGCGCAGCGTGCCGTTGTCGATCCGGACGAACGGCGGATGGGCCGCCGACGGGCGGATGCGGTAGAGCCAGGAACGGCGGTTGTGGGCGCGCGGTTCGGTGAAGGCCGAGCCGCTCAGCTGCTCCGCGTACAGCCCCAGCGGGGCGCGCTGGGGTGAGTTGCGGCCGTGCGGCAGGGCCCCCGCCACCGCCTCCGAGCTGTGCTCGTTGCCGAAACCGGCGGAGTACTCCAGCGTCTCCGCCGTTTTCCTCGCCTGCTCGATGCCACCCATGTGTGCTCCCGGTGCCGAAGGAATCCTATGGGTAACCGTAGGAATCGAGCCGGGGAGAGTCAACGGCATTCGTGCGCCGCCGGTTTCGAAAGTGCGGTGCACGAGGGGTTCAAAAAGATGAACATTGCTCTACTCTCGCGTCCATGTCGTGGACACGCAAACTTCTGGTGCTTCTGGCGGCGCTTCTCGCCACCCTCCTCGCGGCGCCGAACGCCCAGGCGCACGAGGAGCGTCCGGTCACCCTGCCCGACGGGACGGGGAGCGTTCCGGTGTACCGGACCGGCGAGCCCGACCTGCTGGTCTGCAAGACCGACCGGGCGGACTTCGAGCGCCGGGTGTCCGGATTCCCCGCCGGGCTGCGGACCCGGAACCTGAAGCTCTTCGAACGGTGCCGGACCTCCGGCTTCCGCTATCTGCAGCAGGCCGTCGACGCCGTGGACCGGCCCGGTATGAACATCGCGATCCTGCCCGGCCTGTACGAGGAGGAGCCCTCGCTGCCCAGGCCGACGGGGGAGTGCGCCCGGCTGAAGGCGCCCAACTCCAAGCTCGGCTACCAGATCCTGTCGTACGAGCAGCAGAAGAGCTGCCCGCACAACCAGAACCTGGTGGCGATCCTCGGCAAGAAGGACCTCCAGATCGAGGGCACCGGCGCCGAACGCACCGATGTGATCATCGACGCCAAGTACCAGAAGCTCAACGCGATCCGCTCGGACGGCTCCGACGGCATCTACTTCAAGAACTTCACCGCCCAGCGCACCACCTTCAACTCCCTGTACGTCCTCGCCCAGGACGGCTTCGTCATCGACGACGTCCTCACCCGGTGGAACGACGAGTACGGCTTCCTGACCTTCGCCAGCGATCACGGGCTGTACAAGAACTGCGAGTCGTATGGCAACGGCGACTCCGGCATCTACCCCGGCAGTGCTTCAAACATCAACGACCGCTACGGCTACGACGTACCGCGCTACTCCATCGAGATCACCGGCTGCCGCAGCCACCACAGCATGGTCGGCTACTCCGGCACGGCCGGGGACTCCGTCTACGTCCACGACAACGAGTTCGACCACAACATGGGCGGCGCCTCGATGGACAGCGCCTTCCCCGGCCACCCCGGACTGCCGCAGAACCACGCCCGCTTCGAACGCAACCTGATCCACGACAACAACGCCGACTACTACCCCAACGTCGCCGACGGCACCTGCGCGAAACCGCCCGTGGACCGCGGCTACGAGAAGGGTGTCGTCTGCCCGCAGATCTCCATGCCGCCCGGCTCCGGCATCATCACGGCAGGCGGCAACTGGAACCTGTACGAGAACAACTGGATCTACGGCCAGCAGCGCGCCGCCTTCGTCCTGACCGCTGTCCCCGCCTTCATCCGCGGCGAGGGCGCGCTGTCCAAGCAGGCCGACACCTCGCACCACAACCGTTACGCGGGCAACCACCTCGGCGTGGACAAGGCGGGCAACGCCCGCCCCAACCGCACCGACGTCTGGTGGGACGGCCAGGGCGAGGCCAACTGCTGGCAGGACGGCACCGGGGACTCCACCCCGCGCACCCTGCCGGTCTGCGGCGCCGAACGCGGTGACGTGTCCGTGCGCACCGACCGCCTCCTGGGCGAACCGGTCAAGCTCGCCCAGCTGCTGGTCTGCGCCGACTACAACGTGCAGGCGCGCCGCCTCCCGGCCGGCTGCGACTGGTACGGGGCACGCGGCATCGAACGCGTCGAGGTGCAGGCGGCCCTGGTGACCGCGGTGGTGCTCGGGCTGGTCGGCGGGGTGCTGTGGTGGCGCAGACTGCGCGGCAGCCGGCTCGCCACCGCGGCCGCGGTCCTCGGCGTGACCGGCCTCGGGCTCGACGTGGCCGGTTCGACGACGGGGCTCACCTCGACCTATGTGCCCGCGCTGGCGCTGCTGCTGACGGGGCTGTGGTGGACCGGCACCGGGCTCGTGCTCCGGCGGGAGCGGCCGTGGCTGGGACGGACCACGGTGGTGCTCGGCGCGCTCACCCTGCTCGACGCCGTGGACAAGGCCGTGTTCATGATCCCGTGGATACCGATCGGCCCGGCCTGGATACGCGGACTGCTCGGCATGGTCTGGGTGGTGTGGGCGGTGATCGCGGCCGCCCGCCACGGCGACCGGCAGGCCCCGTCACCGGCCGCCCCGGCCGTCGTCCCCGCAGCCCCGGAAGGAGGCGCGGCATGACGCACCCCCGCCCCCGGGCCGCCCTCGTCCTGCTCACCGCCGTCGTCCTCGCCCTCGGCGCGAGCGGCTGCGGCGGGCGGGCCACCACCCACCACAAGCCCGGCACCAGCCACGAGCAGGCCAGCGGCAGCGTGGGCCGCCTGCTCACCGCCGACGACGGCACCGGCGGCCGGCTCCGCCAGGTCGACGCCGAGGGCGCCCCCTCGCTGGCCCTCGCCGTCCGGCCGGACTCCGAGGACGGCTGGAACATCCACCTCACCGTACGGAACTTCACGTTCACCCCGGACAGCGTCGGCGGCGCCGCCCTCCCCGGGCGCGGCCACGCCCGGCTGTTCCTGGACGGCCGCCCCCTCGCCCGCCTCTACGGCCCCTGGTACCACCTGCCCGCCTCCCTCGCCCGCGCCACCGGCGGCGGCAGGAAGCTCACCGCCGGCCTCTACGCCGACGACCACACCGCCTGGGCCGTGAACGCCGCCCCCGTACGGGCCACCGCCTCCCTCGCCGCACCGGCCACCGGCCCCGCCCCCGGCCGGACCGCGAGCCCCCGGCCCGGCACCTCGGTCACGGTCGAGGTCGCCGGCGGAAGGGTCAGCCCCGCCCCCGGCCGCACCGAGGTCGAGAAGGGCACCACCGTCGAACTCCGCGTCCGCAGCGACCGCGCCGACACCCTCCACGTCCACGGCTACGACAAGGAGGCCCGGCTCCCCGCCGGAAAGACCGTCACGGTCACCTTCACCGCCGACCGCAGCGGGCTCTTCGAGGTCGAGACCCACGAGTCCGGCCTGCTCCTGACCCAGCTCGTCGTACGGTGAGCGTCCTCGCCCACGGCATCGGCGCCCAGCACGACCTGCCGCTGTCGCCCTTCTACGCCTTCGCCGGAGCCTTCGCGGCGCTCTTCGTCTCCTTCCTCGCGCTCGGACTGCTCTGGTCCGCCTCCCGGTTCCGCGGCGACGAGGCGGGGCGCCCGCTGCCGCACGCCCTCCAGCGCCTCGCCGACGCCCGCCCCACCCGGACCGCGGCACGCCTCCTCGGACTCGCCGCCGCCCTGTACGTCACGCTCTTCCTCCTCCTCGGCCCCGACGACCCGGACCGCAACCCCGGCCCCGGAGCCGTCTACGTACTGCTGTGGGTGGGGCTCGTCCCCGCCTCGCTGCTGCTCGGGCCCGTCTGGCGGGCCCTCAACCCGCTGCGCACCGTCCACCTCCTCGCCTGCCGGGCGCTGCGCCGCGACCCCGCCGCGGGCCGCCCGCTGCCCGCCCGGCTCGGCCTGTGGCCCGCGGCCGCCGGGCTGTTCGCCTTCACCTGGCTCGAACTCGTCTCCCCCGACCCCGCGTCCACCGGCGACCTGCTGCTCTTCCTCACCCTGTACAGCGCCGTCCACCTCGCGGGCGCCGCCCGCCACGGAGACGGCTGGTTCGACCGGGCCGACGCCTTCGAGGTCTACTCCGGGCTGCTCGCCCGGCTCTCCCCGCTCGGCCGCCGCCCCACCGACCGCCGCCTCGTGCTCCGCTCGCCGTTCAACGGACTCGACGCCACCCCGCAGCGCCCCGGACTCGTCGCCACCGTCTGCGTCATGCTCGGCTCCACCGCCTACGACGGCTTCTCCGACTCCCCGTCCTGGATCACCACCGTCCAGACCTCGCCCCTGGGCCGCACCGCCGCGGCCACCCTCGGACTCCTCGGCGCCGTCGTGCTCGTCGCCGCCCTCTACGCCCTGTGCGCCGGAGCCGTCCGGCTGATCTCCGGACGGCTCGACCACCCCCTCACCGCCTTCGCCCACTCGCTCGTCCCGATCGCCCTCGGCTATCTCGTCGCCCACTACTTCACGCTCTTCGTCACCGAGGGACCACGCACCCTCATGGTGGCGGCCGGCACCGACGGCCCCGCCCCGCCCGAACCACCGCTCGGCCCCGGCGGCGTCGCCACGCTCCAGGTCGCCTCGATCGTCCTCGGGCACGTACTCGGCGTCGTCGCCGCCCACGACCGCTCCGTACGGCTCTTCCCGCCCGGCCGCGCCGTCGCGGGCCAACTCCCGCTGCTGGTCCTGATGGTCACGTACACCATCGGCGGGCTGTCGCTGCTCATCGCCTGACACCCGCGCACCGCCCGCCCGCCGCGGAGGAGGACCACGGCATCATGGAGCCCGTGCCCCATGCGAACACGAACCTCCGCCGCGCCCCGGTACAGCAACGCAGCGCCGAACGGCTCGCCCGGATACTCGACGCCTGCGCCGAACTCCTCGACGAGACCGGCTACGACCAGCTGTCCACCCGGGCCGTGGCGCTGCGCGCCGGGGTGCCCATCGGATCGGTCTACCGCTTCTTCTCCAACAAACGAGCCATGGCCGACGCGCTGGCACTGCGCAACCTGGACAGCTACGCCGGGCGCATCGCCGCCCGGCTGGAGACGATCCCCGCCGACGACTGGCGCAGCGCCATCGACGCCGTACTGGACGAATACCTGGCGATGAAGCGCTCCGTGGCCGGGTTCGCCCTGGTCGACTTCGGCGCCCCGCCCCCCGACGACCAGGGCGACGACCCCAACCAGCGGGTCGCGGGCCGGCTCACCGAACTGCTCTGCGGCCACCTCGGCCGCACCTCCGACGAGGCCCTGACCCGCACCGTCCTGGTCTGCGTCGAGGCCGCCGACGCCCTTCTGCGGCTCGCCTTCCGCACCGACCCGTCCGGCGACCGGGCGATCGTCGCCGAGACCCGCGTCCTGCTCCGGGCCTACCTGGCCCGGGTCCTGGACTGACCGGACCGTCCCGAAGCCCGCCGCCGTGGGGGACCTCCGTTGACCTCAAGCCCACTGGAGGTCGTACGTTCCTCGCATGAGCATGGAAACCACGGCGTGGACACAGCTCCACAACGTCATGAACGCGCAAGCGGACAAACGCCCCTTCGACCGGAACACCCTGCGGCGCATCAAAGCCTTCGCCCGCCCGCACCGGCGCCGGGTCGCCCTGTTCCTGCTGGTCAGTGTGGCGACGGCGCTCCACGCCGTCGCCACACCCGTACTCGCCGGACGGGTCGTGAACGCGATCGTGGCGGGTCGCGACCCGGGCACCGTGACCCGCCTCTCCCTCCTCATCGCCGTCATCGCCGTCGCGGAGGCGGCCCTCGGGCTGGTCGGCCGCTGGCTCTCGGCCAACCTCGGCGAGGGCCTGATCCTCGATCTGCGGACCGCCGTCTTCGACCACGTACAGCGCATGCCGGTCGCCTTCTTCACCCGCACCCGCACCGGCGCGCTCGTCAGCCGCCTCAACAACGACGTGATCGGCGCCCAGCGCGCCTTCAGCAACACCCTGTCCGGCGTCGTCAGCAATGTGGTGACGCTGCTGCTCACCCTCGGCGTCATGCTCTCCATCTCCTGGCAGATCACCGTGCTCGCGCTGGTGCTGCTGCCGGTGTTCGTGCTGCCCGCCCGGCGGATGGGCGCCAGGATGGCACGGCTCCAGCGGGAGGCCGCCGCCCACAACGCCGCGATGGGCACCCGGATGACCGAACGTTTCTCCGCCCCCGGCGCCACCCTGATCAAGCTCTTCGGACGCCCCGCCGACGAGTCCGCCGAATTCGCCGCCCGGGCCGGGCGGGTGCGCGACATCGGCGTCCGCACCGCCATGGCCCAGTCCGCGTTCATCACCGCCCTCACCCTGGTCTCCGCGCTGGCCCTCGCCCTGGTCTACGGCCTCGGCGGTCACTACGCGCTGCTCGGCCGGCTGGACGCGGGCGCGGTCGTCGCCCTGGCCCTCCTGCTCACCCGGCTCTACGCCCCGCTCACCGCGCTCGCCGGGGCGCGTGTCGAGGTGATGAGCGCGCTCGTCAGCTTCGAGCGGGTCTTCGAGGTCCTCGACCTGGAGCCGCTCATCGGCCAGAAGCCGGACGCGCGGGCCGTCCCGGACGGCCCCGTCTCCGTCGAGTTCGACCAGGTGAGGTTCGGCTACCCGTCCGCCGACAAGGTCTCCCTCGCCTCCCTGGAGGACGTCGCGAGCCTCGACACCCGGGGCGGCGACGAGGTGCTGCGCGGCATCTCCTTCCGCGCCGAACCCGGCCAGACGGTCGCCCTGGTCGGCTCGTCCGGCGCGGGCAAGTCGACCATCGCCCAACTGCTGCCCCGGCTGTACGACACGGACGAGGGCGCGGTGCGCATCGGCGGCGTCGACGTACGCGACCTGACCGCCGACACCCTGCGCGACACCCTCGGCATGGTCACCCAGGACGGCCACCTCTTCCACGAGTCCGTCCGCGCCAACCTGCTGCTCGCCCGCCCCGGGGCCGCCGAGGAGGAACTCTGGGACGCGCTGCGCCGCTCCCGGCTGGACGGCCTCGTCGCCTCGCTGCCCGACGGGCTCGACACCGTCGTCGGCGAACGCGGCTACCGGCTCTCCGGCGGTGAACGCCAGCGGCTGACCATCGCCCGGCTGCTGCTGGCCCGCCAGCGCGTCGTCATCCTCGACGAGGCCACCGCCCACCTGGACAACACTTCCGAGGCGGCCGTCCAGGAAGCACTCACCGAGGCCCTCGCCGGACGCACCGCGGTCGTGATCGCCCACCGGCTCTCCACGGTGCGCACCGCCGACCTCATCCTGGTCGTGGAGGACGGGCGGATCGTGCAGCGCGGCACCCACGACGAACTCCTCGCCGCGGGCGGCCGCTACGCGGAGCTGTACCGCACCCAGTTCGCCGACCCCGGTACGGAGCGGGGGGAGCTCGACCGGCAGCCCCTGGGGTGACCGGTGTCCCTGGCGCCCGAAAACTAACAGCGCTAGTTTGGGTTGCGGGCGGCGCCCCGCCCGCAACCGCGTCCGGGAGGAACAGCGATGAAGGCGCACGACGGCATGTACCTCGACGGGGCCTGGCGGCCCGCCGCGGGAACGGACACGATCGCGGTCGTGAACCCGGTGGACGAGCAGGTCATCGCCGAGGTCCCGGCCGGTACCGCCGAGGACGTCGACGCCGCGGTACGGGCCGCCCGCGCCGCGCTCCCGGGCTGGGCGGCCACCGCCCCCGCCGAACGGGCCGCCCGGATCACCGCCCTGCGCGACGCGCTGGCGGCCCGCAAGGACGAGATCGCCGGGACCGTCACCGCCGAGCTCGGGGCACCGCTCCCCTTCGCGCAGGCGGTGCACACGGGCATGCCGATCGCGGTCGCCGGCTCGTACGCCGAACTGGCCGCGAGCCACCCCTTCGAGGAGCGGGTCGGCAACTCCACGGTGTACGCCGAGCCGGTCGGCGTCGTCGGCGCGATCACCCCGTGGAACTACCCGCTGCACCAGATCGTCGCGAAGGTCGCCCCGGCCCTCGCGGCGGGCTGCACCGTTGTCCTCAAGCCCGCCGAGGACACCCCGCTCACCGCCCAGCTCTTCGCCGAGGCCGTCCACGCGGCGGGCGTCCCCGCGGGCGTCTTCAACCTGGTCACCGGCCTCGGCCCGGTCGCCGGACAGGCCCTGGCCGGGCACGAGGGCGTCGATCTGGTCTCGTTCACCGGCTCCACCGCCGTCGGCAGCCGGATCGGTGCCCTCGCGGGCGCCGCCGTCAAGCGTGTCGCCCTCGAACTGGGCGGCAAGTCCGCCAACGTCATCCTGCCGGACGCGGACCTGGCCAGGGCCGTCGCGGTCGGCGTGGCCAACGTCATGGGCAACTCCGGCCAGACGTGCAGCGCCTGGACCCGGATGCTGGTGCACACCTCGCAGTACGACGAGGCCGTCGCGCTCGCCGCGGAGGCGGCCGCCAAGTACGGCGACCGCATCGGCCCGCTGGTCAGCGCCGGGCAGCGGGACCGGGTGCGCGGCTACATCGAGCGCGGCCTCGCCGAAGGGGCCCGGCTGGTCGCGGGCGGCCCCGGGGCCCCGCGCGAGCGCGGCTACTTCGTCAGCCCCACGGTCCTCGCCGACGTCACCCCGGAGATGACCGTCGCCCAGGAGGAGATCTTCGGCCCGGTCCTGTCGATCCTGCGCTACGAGGACGAGGACGACGCCCTGCGCATCGCCAACGGCACCGTGTACGGCCTGGCCGGGGCGGTCTGGTCGGGCGACGAGGACCGGGCGGTGGCGTTCGCCCGGCGGATGGAGACCGGCCAGGTCGACATCAACGGCGGCCGGTTCAATCCGGTCGCCCCGTTCGGCGGCTACAAGCGCTCCGGCGTCGGCCGCGAGCTCGGCGCGCACGGGCTGGCGGAGTACCTCCAGACCAAGTCCCTCCAGTTCTGAAGCAGTCACGCCCCGTCCTGTTCCGCCCCGCCGTCCGTCAAGGAGCCTGCTCGTGGTCCGCGCCGCCGTACTGCCCGCCGTCGGAGCCCCGCTGGAGATCACCGGCATCGAGCTTCCCGAGCCCGGCCCCGGCCGGGTGCGGGTCGCCCTCGCCGCCGCCGGGGTCTGCCACTCCGACCTCTCGCTCTGCGACGGCACCATGCGGGTGCCCGTCCCCGCCGTCCTCGGCCACGAGGGCGCGGGCACCGTCGTCGCGGTCGGCGAGGGCGTCGGCCACGTCGCGCCCGGCGACGGCGTCGTACTCAACTGGGCGCCCTCCTGCGGGAGCTGCCACCACTGCTCGATCGGTGAGGTCTGGCTCTGCGCCGACGCGCTGACCGGTGCGGGCGCCGTGCACGCCCGGCGCACGGACGACGGCACCGAACTCCACCCCGGGCTGAACGTGGCCGCCTTCGCCGAGGAGACCGTCGTCCCCGCCGGCTGCGTCCTGCCCGCGCCGGACGGCATCCCGCTCACCGAAGCCGCCCTGCTCGGCTGCGCCGTCCTCACCGGATACGGCGCGGTCCACCACAGCGCCCGGGTGCGCGCCGGGGAGTCCGTCGTCGTGTTCGGCGCCGGGGGCGTCGGCCTCGCGGTGCTCCAGTCCGCCCGGATCGCGGGCGCCGGACAGGTCATCGCGGTGGACGTGTCGCCGGAGAAGGAGGAGCTGGCCCGGCGGGCGGGCGCCACGGACTACGTCGTCGCCTCCGACACCACCCCGCGCGCGATCCGCAAGATCACCGGTGGTCAGGGCGCCGATGTCGCGATCGAATGCGTCGGGCGGCCGGTCACCATCCGCGGCGCCTGGGAGTCCACCCGCCGCGGCGGCCGCACCACCGTCGTCGGCATCGGCGCCAAGGACCAGCTGGTCTCCTTCAACGCCCTGGAGATCTTCCACTGGGGCCGCTCACTGACCGGCTGCGTCTACGGCAACAGCGACCCGGCCCGGGACCTGCCGGTCATCGCCGGACACATCCGGGCGGGAGCTTTCGACCTCTCCGCGATGGTCACCGGACGGATCGGCCTGGAGGACATCCCGGCCGCCTTCGACGACATGCGCGCGGGACGGGGCGGCCGCGCGCTCGTGACCTTCGGGTAGTCAGCCGCCCGGCCCCGGCCCGGACCGGTCCGTGGTGAGCAGCCGGGCGTCCATCTCGCCGCGCTCGAAGAGCCGGGAGGCCGGGCCGACGATCAGCGGGTCGGGCTCGCCCACCACGTCCGCGTCCTTGTCCGGGTAGTCGAAGCGGTGCAGCACATGCCGGATCGCCTCCAGCCGGGCCCGCTTCTTGTCGTTGCTCTTGACCACCGTCCAGGGCGCGTCCGCCGTGTCGGTGTGGAACAGCATCAGCTCCTTGGCCTCGGTGTACGCGTCCCACTTGTCCAGCGAGGCGAGGTCGACCGGGCTGAGCTTCCACTGCCGCACCGGATCGATCTGCCGGATCATGAACCGGTTGCGCTGCTCGTTGCGCGAGACCGAGAACCAGAACTTCACCAGGTGGATGCCGTCCCGGGCGAGCATCCGCTCGAAGCCCGGGGCCTGGTGCATGAACTCCAGGTACTCGCGGGTGGTGCAGAAGCCCATCACCCGCTCCACGCCCGCCCGGTTGTACCAGGACCGGTCGAACAGCACGATCTCCCCGGCGGACGGCAGATGGGCCGCGTACCGCTGGAAGTACCACTGGGTGCGCTCGCGTTCGGTCGGCTTCTCCAGCGCCACCACCCGCGCGCCGCGGGGGTTGAGGTGCTCGGTGAACCGCTTGATCGTGCCGCCCTTGCCCGCCGCGTCGCGCCCCTCGAAGAGGATCACGATCCGCTCGCCGTGCTCCTTCACCCAGTACTGCAGCTTGAGCAGCTCGATCTGGAGGGAGCGCTTGGACTTCTCGTACGACCTGCGGCCGAGCTTGACGGCGTACGGGTAGTCCTCGCGCCAGGCGTCCCGGGGCCGTCCCTCGGGCGTCACCAGGACCGGATCGTCGTCCCCGCTGTCGGTCACGGTGAAGCCCTCCAGCCCGGCCCCGTCCGTCCCGGCCGCCGCCCGCTCCGTGCTACCGCGACCGCTCGCCCGCTTGGCGCTCCGTGTCATCTCGGCGTCCTTCCACCGGCCGTGCCCGATTCCCGCGCGTCTGCCCAGTCTGCTCACGCGTCCGGGAGACCGCCACCCCGGCCAGACAGAGCAGGCCCCCGGCGACGGCGAGCGGCGCGGGCACCTCGTCCAGCAGCAGCCAGGACAGCACCACCACCAGCGCCGGCACGGCGTACGTGGTGGCCCCCATCCGCCCGGCGGTGGTCCTGGCGAGCGCGTACGCCCAGGTCGTGAAGGCCAGCGCGGTCGGGAAGAGGCCCAGGTAGACCATGTTCAGGGTGGCGGAGAGGGGCGCCCGGGCGGCTTCGGAGACCAGCGTCCCGGCGAACGGCAGACAGGCCACCGTGCCGACCAGGCAGCCGAAGGCGGTGACCTGGAGCGCCGAGCCGTGCCGCAGCGCGGGCTTCTGCGTGACCACCCCCGCCGCGTACGCCGCCGCGGCCAGGACGCACAGCGCCACGCCGGACACCGGCGCGCCCGGGCGCCCCGACATCGAGAGACCGACCACGACGGCGCCCGCGAACGACACCGCCATCCCGGCGACCAGCCGGGAGGGCAGCGCCTCGCCCAGCATCCGGGCGCCGAGCAGCGCGATCAGCAGGGGCCCGATGTTCACCACCATCGCGGCCGTGCCCGCGTCCACCTGCCGTTCGCCCCAGTTGAGGACCACCATGTAGAGGCCGAACCAGAGCAGCCCGGACCACACGATGCCCGGCCACGCGGCCCGTGGCGGCAGCCCCTCGCGCCGCAGCACCAGCAGGGTGCCCAGCGCCAGGGCGCCCGTGAGCAGCCGGCCGAGGGCGAGCGCCCCGGGCGAGTAGGCGTCCCCGGCGCTGCGGATGGACACGAAGGCGGAGGCCCACAGCAGGACGGTGGTGCAGGCCGCGGCGGGGGCCCGCCAGTCGCGGGGGGCCACGGGGGCGGAGGTCGTCGTCATGCGTCCGACCGTAGGACCGCGACCGTTCGGTACCCGCCGAACCGTCGCGCCTAGCGGAGGGATTCCGGCCCGATGCCGAGGTGCGCGCGCAGCTCCCGCTCGCCCTCCCCGGTCGCCTTCACCGCCCGCCCGGACCCGATCCGTACGCACCACCCCGCCTCCAGCGCGTGGCGGCAGAGCGCGGCGCCCGCCACGCCCGCCAGATGCGGCCGTCGCTCCGTCCAGTCCAGGCAGCCACGGGCCAGCGGGCGCCGCGACGACGGTTCGAGACCGATGCCCAGCCCGGCGAACCAGCGCAGCCCGTCCTCGGTCAGGGCGAAGCCGGTGTCCTGCCGCAGCAGCCCCCGTGCCGTCATCGCGTCGGTGATCGCGAGGCCGAGCCGTCCGGCGAGATGGTCGTAGCAGGTGCGGCCGCGGGCCGTCGCCCGGTCGGCGCCCGCCGCGCCCAGACTCCGCGGACGCACCGGCACGGGCCCGGGGACGGCGTGCGCCGCCAGGTCCTCGACCAGTTGTGCCGCCCGCGCGTCGGCGAGCCGCAGATAGCGGTGGCGGCCCTGCCGCTCCTCGGCGAGCAGCCCGCCCGCGACGAGCCTGCCCAGGTGCTCGCTGGCGGTCGACGGCGCGACGGACGCGTACCGGGCCAGCTCCCCGGCGGTCCAGGCACGGCCGTCGAGCAGGGCGAGGCAGAAGGCGGCGCGGGTCTCGTCGGCGAGGAGCGCCGCCAGGGCGGCCAGCCGGGGTGCGGCCGGATCGGGATGTGCCATGCGTGCCATGTGCACCAGGATGCGTCAGGGACGGTTCGGCGGTCGCCGAAGCGTCGTGCCGGGCGCCAGCTGTTCGTACTGGACCGAGAGGCCGTCGACCAGGGCCCGCAGTCCGGTCTCGAAGGCCCCGTCGTCGATCTGCCCGCCGCGTCCGGCCAGCAGGTGGGCCTGGCCGAGATGGGGGTAGTCGGCCGGGTCGTACGCCGTCTCGTCGTCCACGAAGCCGCGGGCGAAGGAGCCCAGCGCCGAACCGGTGATGAAGTACCGCATCAGGGCCCCGATGTACGTCGCCTGGGCGGGCGGCCAGCCGGCCCGGACCATCGAGCCGAACACCGCGTCGGCGACCCGGAGCCCGGCCGGCCTGCGGCCCGGCCCCCGGGCGAGGACCGGAACGATGTGCGGGTGCTCGGTGAGTGCCGCGCGGTAGGAGACGGCCCAGTCGTGGAGGGCGGCCCGCCAGTCGCGGGAGTCCGACTCCTCGAACATCGTCAGGTCCACCTGGGCCGACACGGCGTCCGCGACCGCGTCCAGGATCTCGTCCTTGTTGCGGAAGTGGTTGTAGAGGGAGGGCCCGCTGACCCCGAGCTCGGCCGCGAGCCGGCGGGTGGAGACGGCGCCGAGCCCCTCGGCGTCCACGAGCGCGCTCGCCGCCTCGACGATGCGGTCTCTGCTGAGGAGGGGCTTGCGCGGTCGGGCCATGCGGCACATAGTAGGGCCTGCGAACTGAAAACTAGCAGTGCTAATTAAAGTGGGGAGTCGAAGGATGAACCTGGAACTCGGTGCGGAGCAGGAGGCCGTCCGGCAGCTCGCCAGGGACTTCGTCGCCCGGGAGATCGCCCCGCACGTGGTGGCCTGGGACCGGGCGGAGAGCGTCGACCGGTCGATCGTGCGGAAGCTGGGCTCCGTCGGGTTCCTCGGACTGACCGTCGACGAGGAGTACGGCGGCTCGGGCGGCGACCACCTCGCGTACTGCCTGGTGACCGAGGAACTGGGGCGCGGCGACTCCTCGGTCCGCGGCATCGTCTCCGTCTCCCTCGGCCTGGTCGCCAAGACGATCGCCGCCTGGGGCGACGAGCGGCAGAAGCGGCGCTGGCTGCCCGCGCTCACCTCGGGCGAGGCGGTCGGCTGCTTCGGCCTCACCGAACCCGGCACCGGCTCGGACGCCGGGAACCTGACGACGAGGGCGGTCCGCGACGGCGACGCGTACGTCATCAACGGCAGCAAGATGTTCATCACCAACGGCACCTGGGCCGATGTGGTGCTGCTCTTCGCCCGCACCGGCGAGGCCCCGGGGTACCGGGGCATATCCGCCTTCCTGGTCCCCGCCGACACCCCCGGCCTCACCCGCAGCGCCGTCCACGGCAAGCTCGGCCTGCGCGGCCAGGCCACCGCCGAGCTGGCCCTCCAGGACGTCCGGGTGCCCGCCTCGGCGCTCCTGGGCCCGGCCGGAAAGGGCTTCTCCGTCGCCATGTCCGCCCTGGCCAAGGGGCGGATGTCGGTCGCGGCCGGCTGCGTCGGCATCGCGCAGGCCGCGCTGGATGCCGCCGTGGGCCACGCGGCCGGGCGCGAGCAGTTCGGCAAGCCCATCGCCGGCCACCAGCTCGTCCAGGAGCTGATCAGCGACATCGCCGTGGACGTCGACGCCGCCCGGCTGCTGACCTGGCGGGTGGCCGACCTGATCGACCGGGGCCAGGACTTCGCCACCGCCGCCTCCCAGGCCAAGCTCTTCGCCTCCGAGGCCGCCGTGCGCGCCGCCAACAACGCCCTCCAGGTCTTCGGCGGCTACGGCTACATTGACGAGTACCCCGTCGGCAAGCTGCTGCGCGACGCCCGGGTGATGACGCTCTACGAAGGCACCAGCCAGATCCAGAAACTGATCATCGGCCGTGCGCTCACGGGGGTCTCCGCCTTCTGACCCCGGGGTGCGGTTACCACTCGAACGTGCGTCTGAGTATCTGCTGAGTACGGGAACGGATGTGGTGCACGCCACGTCCGCCGATGCTGGGTGCCATGAGTGAGACACCATCGGTCAAGCAGCAGGGCACCGCGGCCTTCTACGGTCAGGCCGTCGCATCCTTCGGGGTGGCGATCGGCGCGGTGGCCCTCGGCATCTACTTCCTGGACGCCGACGCCTGGGTCCGCGGATTCCTCGCGATCGGCGTCCTCTACCTCGTCACCTCCTGCTTCACCCTGGCCAAGGTCATCCGCGACCGGCAGGAGGCCGGGCAGCTCGTCAGCCGGGTCGACCAGGCCCGGCTGGAGAAGATCCTGGCCGACCACGACCCCTTCCAGAAGCTCTGACAGCACCCGGACCGGCCGCCGGACGCGACCTAAGCGCTTGCTCAGGTTCGAGGTATGGTGTTCGTCCTGCCGATGAGAGGGGCGAGCGACGATGAGCACGGCGGAGGAGACCGACGGCGACAGCGCGCCGTGGGCCGAGGTGACCCCCGAGGCCGCCAGGCGGCTGCTCGTCGCCGCCGTCGACGCCTTCGCCGAGCGGGGCTACCACGCCACCACCACCCGTGACATCGCGGGCCGGGCGGGCATGAGCCCCGCCGCCCTCTACATCCACTACAAGACGAAGGAAGAGCTGCTCCACCGGATCAGCCGGATCGGCCACGACCGCGCCCTGTCCGTCCTGGAGGCGGCCGCCGACGGCGACGGCACGGCGGGGGAGCGACTGGCCGAGGCCGTACGGTCCTTCGTCCGCTGGCACGCCGAACGGCACACCACTGCCCGCGTGGTCCAGTACGAGCTCGACGCCCTCGGCGAGGAGCACCGCGCCGAGATCGTCGAACTGCGCCGCCGGAGCGACGCGGTGGTCCGCCGGATCATCGGCGAGGGTGTACGGGCGGGGGAGTTCGACGTACCCGACGTCCCGGGCACCACGCTCGCGGTGCTGTCGCTCTGCATCGACGTGGCGCGCTGGTTCAACACGCGGGGCAGCCGGACGCCGGACGAGGTCGGCGAGCTCTACGCCGGCCTCGTCCTGCGCATGGTCGGGGCGGATCCGCGGAAGTAGCGGGCCCCCGGGAGCGGCGGACCGTCAGAAGTAGTAGCGCGACACCGACTCGGCCACACACACCGGCTTGTCGCCGCCCTCCCGCTCGACCGTGACGACGGTGGTGACCTGCACCCCGCCCCCGGCCTCCTCGACGCCCTTCAGCACGGCCGTGGCCCGCAGTCGCGAGCCCACCGGCACGGTGGCGGGGAAACGCACCTTGTTCGTCCCGTAGTTGATGCCCATCTTCATGCCCTCGACCCGCATGATCTGCGGGACGAACGTGGGCAGCAGCGAGAGCGTGAGATAGCCGTGCGCGATCGTCGTGCCGAAGGGTCCGGCGGCGGCCCGCTCCGGATCGACATGGATCCACTGATGGTCGCCGGTGGCCTCGGCGAACAGGTCGATCCGCTTCTGCTCGACCTCCAGCCAGTCGCTGTGTCCGAGCTGCTCGCCCACTCCGTCGCGCAGCTCCTGCGCGGACGTGAAGATCCTCGGCTCTGCCATGTCCCTGGTCCCTGCCTTCCGCTCCGGCCGTCCCTCGACGCACTGTCTAAGCGCTTGCTCAGCATGGTTGGCGGGTGCGTTCCTGTCAACGACGGATCGGCCGGGGCGGCCCAGTAGGGTGGGAGGGGTGCCCCAGATCCCACAGACACTCCATGAGCTCACGGTCGGGCAGCTCTCCGCGCGCAGCGGTGCCGCGGTCTCGGCCCTGCACTTCTACGAGGCCAAGGGCCTGATCAGCAGCCGCCGCACCAGCGGCAACCAGCGCCGCTACAGCAGGGACGCGCTGCGCAGGGTGGCCTTCGTCCGCGCGGCGCAGCGGGTCGGTATTCCGCTCGCCACCATCCGGGAGGCCCTCGCCGAACTGCCCGAGGAGCGCACCCCCAACCGCGAGGACTGGGCGCGGCTCTCCGCCGCCTGGCGCTCCGAACTGGATGAACGCATCGAGCGGTTGAGGCGGTTGCGGGACCACCTCACCGACTGCATCGGCTGCGGCTGTCTCTCGTTGGAGACCTGCGTGCTCTCCAACCCGGACGACGTCTCGGGCCGGCGGAGCAGCGGTTCGCGCCTGATGCCGGAGCGCCCGGGCCCGGGGCGTACGTAGTCGCGGCGGCCCGGGTGCGCGCGGGCCGCTTGCGGGCCGGGATGCCCGGAGGCCGGGGCGCCTGGGGGCCGGGGCCGGGACGTCTGGGGGCCGGGATGCCGCTCAGGCGACCGAGGCGAGGTTCCGCCGTCCCGCCCCCATGGCCTTCGCCAGCGCCTCCGGCGTGAGCACCGGGCGCGGCACCACGATCCCGCACTCCGCGCAGACCGGCCCCGCCCAGGGCTCGTGGGTGAGGTCCTGGCGCCAGTGCACCGCGGCGCCCGCGCACACCGGGCAGACCGTGCCGGGCGCCGACTCCAGTGCCGTGATCAGCCGGCGCAGGACCTCGGCCAGCGGGGCCGAGGGGTGCACCGCGGGGTTCTCGCACCGCACCACCCCGTTGCCGCCCCAGGTCAGCCGGTGCCAGTCGTCGAAGCTGCCGGGACGGCGCAGGCCGCCGTGCTTCTCCCGCCTGCGCCGCTCGGCGAACCCGGCCTCGTAGCCGAGCCAGACGGCCCGTGCCGCCTCCAGCTCCTCCAGCGCGCGCACCAGGCGCGCCGGGTCGGGGGACCGGTCCTCGGGCCCGATCCCGTGCCGGGCGCACAGATGGTCCCAGGTCGCCCGGTGCCCGTAAGGGGCGAATCTCTCCAGGCACTTGCGCAGCGAATACCGCCGCAGCGCCAGATCGTTCCGCGGATCGCGCACCTGTCTCGCAAGACTCCGGAATCCCGCCACCGCTCCGTCACCTCCGTCGCTCGTACTTCGGCGTCATGGGAGGGACGTACGGCCGCCCGAATAGGATCCCGCGCCGCGTGACGTTGTCCGGAATTCGACCGGCCGCAGGTCGGAACCTCCGTCGCGGAACTGTTCATGTGATGATTCGGAAAAAGTGACGGATGCTCATCTTACCGAGGGGTCGTACCGCCAGTAACCTCCGGCGCATCGGCCTTCCGGAGGAGCACGCATGCCCCCACGCACCGTCCTGTTCAGAGCCGCCACCGCCGCTGCGGTCCTCGCGCTCGGCACCACCCTGCTGGCGGCCTCGCCACAGGCCCCGTCCGCCGCCGCGGCGGAACCCGCCCCCGTCACCGACTACTGCCAGGGGCAGTGCGACGACATCCTGCCGCCCGGCGAGAACGGCAACGCCACCCTCGTCGACATCCTCGGCAACAAGACCGTCGGTACGCACCCCGCCCACAGCGACGACCAGCTCGACCGCTACAACGGGCTGGTCGCCGGGTACAGCGGCCTCACCGACCAGAAGCTGACCGACTTCTTCAACGACGCCTCCTTCGGAGTGCCCGCGGACCAGGTCGAGTCCGTCACCTCGCCGCGCGACGACGTCACCATCACCCGTGACAAGGCCTCCGGCGTCCCGCACATCAAGGGCACCACCCGCTACGGCACCGAGTTCGGCGCCGGATACGCGGCCGGGCAGGACCGGCTCTGGCTGATGGACCTCTTCCGGCACATCGGACGCGGCGAACTGACCTCGTTCGCCGGCGGGGCGCTCGCCAACCAGGGCCTGGAGCAGCAGTTCTGGCCACAGGCCCCGTACACCGAGGCGGATCTCGAAGCCCAGGTCGAATACATCCGGACCCGCGAGGGCGAGCGCGGCGAGCAGGCCATGGCGGACGCCCAGGCGTACGTCGACGGCATCAACGCCTATCGCGAGAAGTCCAAGAACGGCCGCTACTTCCCCGGCGAGTACGTGCTCACCGGAAAGATCGACGCCATCACCAACATCGGTGAGATACAGCCCTTCAAGCTGACCGACCTGATCTCCATCGCCTCGGTCGTCGGCGGCCAGTTCGGCGGCGGCGGTGGCGGCGAGGTACAGGCGGCGCTCTCGCTGCTGGCGGCCCAGCAGAAGTACGGCGTCGCCGAGGGCACCCGGGTCTGGGAGTCCTTCCGCCAGCGCGAGGACCCCGAGGCCGTGCTGACGATCCACGACGGCACCGCATTCCCCTACGCGGGCAAGCCCGACCAGGCGCGCGGCACCGCACTGCCCGACGGCGGCTCCGTCACCGCCGAACCGCTCATCCACGACCGCACCGGCTCCGCGGGCACCGACAGGAAGGCCCCCGTCAAGGCCCCGGCCCGGCTCAAGAAGGCCCAGGGCATCTACGACGACGGCGTCATCCCCGAGGGCTCGCTGCCCGGCTCCGGCTCCGACGCCCAGAAGCGCGGCATGTCCAACGCCCTGCTGGTCTCCGGAAAACACACCGCGAGCGGCAACCCCATCGCCGTCTTCGGCCCGCAGACCGGCTACTTCGCCCCGCAGCTGATGATGCTCCAGGAACTCCAGGGGCCCGGCATCAGCGCCCGCGGCGTCTCCTTCGCCGGGGTCGGCATGTACATCCAGATGGGCCGCGGCCAGGACTACGCCTGGAGCGCCACCTCGGCCGCCCAGGACATCACCGACACCTACACCGTCGACCTGTGCGAGCCCGACGGCTCCACCCCCACCAAGGACTCCACGCACTACCTCTACCGGGGCACCTGCACCGCCATGGAGACGCTGGAGCGCACCAACTCCTGGAAGCCGACCGTCGCCGACTCCACGGCGGCCGGCTCCTACCGGATGCAGGTGCGGCGCACGAACTACGGCATCGTCACCCACCGCGCCACCGTGGACGGCAAGCCCGTCGCGTACACCTCGCTGCGCTCCACCTACCGGCACGAGGCCGACTCGATCATCGGCTTCCAGATGCTCAACGACCCGTCGTACGTGAAGGACGCCGCCTCCTTCCAGCGGGCGGCGAGCAACATCGACTACGCCTTCAACTGGTTCTACGCCGACTCCCGCACCGCCGCGTACTACAACAGCGGCCTGAACCCCGTGCGTCCGGCGGGCATCGACCCGGCGCTGCCGATCAGGGCCGACCGGGCCTACGAGTGGCAGGGCTTCGACCCGGCGGCCAACACCGCCGCGTACACCGCCTTCGCCGAGCACCCGAACTCCACCGGACAGGACTACTACATCTCCTGGAACAACCGGCAGGCCAAGGGGTACGCGGCGGCGGGCTTCGGCCTCAGCGCCGTGCACCGGGGCGATCTGCTGGACGACCGGGTGGCGAAACTGGTCGAGGACGGCGGGGTGACCCGCGCCTCGCTGACCCGTGCCATGGCCGAGGCCGCCGTCACCGATCTGCGCGGCGAGCAGCTGCTGCCCGAACTGCTGAAGGTGATCCGCTCCAAGCCGGTCACCGACCCCGGGCTGAACGCCGCCGTCCAGCAGCTGGACTCCTGGCGGGCGGCCGGCGCACAGCGCAAGGAGACCGGTCCCGGCTCGCACACGTACACCCACGCCGACGCGGTGCGGATCATGGACGCGTGGTGGCCGAAGCTGGTCGAGGCCGAATTCCGGCCCGGGCTCGGCGACGACCTGTACGAGGCGCTGACCGCGAGCCTGGCCACCGACGAGTCCCCGGCCGCCAGCCACGGACCGAGCGGGGCGCACAGCGGCTCCGCCTTCCAGTACGGCTGGTGGGGCTTTGTCGACAAGGACCTGCGCCAGGTCCTGGGGCAGCAGGTCAAGGGGCCGCTGGCCCGGACGTACTGCGGCGGCGGTGACGCGGACGGCTGCCGCGACGCCCTGCTCGGCGCACTGAAGCAGGCCGTGGCCGAGCCCGCCACCGAGGTCTACCCGGCCGACGGCAGCTGCAAGGCCGGCGACCAGTGGTGCACGGACTCGATCATTCACCGGGCGCTCGGCGGGATCACCCAGAAGGCGATCCACTGGCAGAACCGCCCGACCTACCAGCAGGTGGTGGAGTTCCCCGCCCACCGGTAGGCGG